>NZ_JBSHNS010000292.1:0-35752 GCF_053601635.1 Pontimicrobium sp. MEBiC01747 | reverse complement strand
GATTTGCCCACAAACCATTTTTATGGAAATGGTTTTTAGACGTATTGAATATTGGATTGATGGAGATAGAGGGAAGCAAATTCGTTTAAAAAAAATGCCTTGGAATGCGGTAAAAATTAGAAAACGCCTTCTTAAATGGAGTATCTTTTTTATAATTTCATTTTTAATTGCAAATGTTTTCCTAGCCTATTTAATAGGTAGCGATGAACTAATACGATATATAAAAGATGGACCTTTTAACCATGCCAGCACACTTATTTCTTTACTAATTTTTACAGGAGTATTCTATTTTATCTTTGCATGGTTTAGAGAGCAAGTATGTATTATAGCTTGCCCTTATGGTCGATTACAAGGTGTGCTATTAGACAATA
Organism: Pontimicrobium sp. MEBiC01747; assembly: GCF_053601635.1. Taxonomy (NCBI): domain Bacteria; kingdom Pseudomonadati; phylum Bacteroidota; class Flavobacteriia; order Flavobacteriales; family Flavobacteriaceae; genus Pontimicrobium; species Pontimicrobium sp. MEBiC01747. Next base: position 35,381 of record NZ_JBSHNS010000292.1, on the reverse strand, counting down.
AATCTATTGTTGTTGCTTACGATCATAAACGAGGTGAAAAAGAAAAAGGTCGTGCTAAATTTAGAAAAAATGAAGATAGGGAAACAACAGGAAAAGGAGATTGTATAGACTGTTTTCAATGTGTTAATGTATGCCCTACTGGCATAGATATTAGAAATGGGACACAGCTAGAATGTGTTAACTGTACTGCATGTATAGATGTCTGCGATAGCATGATGGAATCTGTTAACCTACAAAAAGGATTAATACGTTACGCCAGCGAAGATAATATTGAGAAAAAAGAACCTTTTAAGTTTACACCTCGCCTTAAAGGTTATACTGCAGTTCTAGGTATTTTAACAGCTGTACTTATTGGTATGTTGTTTTTACGCAATGATATAGAGGCAAGAATTTTAAGGTTACCAGGGCAATTGTACGAACATAAAGCAGATAATATAATTAGTAATGTATTTACATTTAAGTTAGTAAACAAAACGATAAAAGATATAGATAGTGTTAACTTTAAATTACTATCGCACAAAGGAACTGTTAAACTCGTTTCTAATCATAACTTTACAGTAAAAGGACAAGGACTAGCAGAAGGCACTCTATTTATTGAAATTAATGCAAGTGCCTTAAAGGATGATAAAGAACGATTAAAAATTGGGATTTATAGTAACGATGACCTTATTGAAACTACAAGAACTACTTTTTTAGGGCCACGTAGTTATAAATAGTATTCTATAAAAACCAATAAAACAAAAATTTAATTAAAATAGTAAGATTATGAAATGGAATTGGGGAACAGGCATTGTAGTTGCAATAATAGGTTTTATAGGCTTTATCATGTATTTCGTGGTTACTATGAGTACCGACAAAAAATACAGCCATGATTTGGTTACAGAAGATTATTATGCCAAAGAAATGGCCTATCAAACAGAGATTGATGCTGAAACAAACAACAATAATTTAAAAGAAAACATAAAAGGTAAACGTGTTCCTGAAGGTTGGCTTATAAGCTTTCCTAAAGAACTAGAACCATCAAAAATAAAAGGAAAAGTGTTCCTATACAGACCATCTAACCAGAAGCTAGATTTTAGTTTACCAATAGTTCTATCTAGTTTTAATTTGCTCATACCTGAAAAAAATCTGGTAGATGGTCGGTGGAACATTACTATAGATTGGGAATATAAAGGAACCGATTATCTATACAAAAAACAAATAGTCTATTAAATGTTACTTTCTGCGTTTATTTTTGGTTTATTAGGTAGTTTCCACTGCGTAGGCATGTGTGGCCCTATTGCTTTTTTACTACCTCTAGACCGTAAAAATAATACGAAACGAGTAATGCAACTATTAAGCTACCATTTAGGCCGTCTACTTACTTACTCTGTATTAGGCTTAATTTTTGGAATTATTGGCAAGAGTTTAAACCTCTTTGGATTCCAACAACAATTATCTATAATTATTGGAATTTTAATGATAACTGTTATAGTAATACCTACACGGGTATTTAATCGCTACAACTTTTCTAAACCACTATATAAACTAGTTGGAAAAGTTAAAAAAGCTATGGGAAGCGAGTTAAAAAAGAAATCGCCTGGCACTTTTTTCACTATTGGTTACTTAAACGGTTTATTACCGTGTGGTTTAGTATATATGGCCATATTTGGTGCTTTAGGTACAGGAAATGCTTGGGAAGGTAGTTTATACATGATTATTTTTGGTTTAGGTACTATACCATTAATGACAACAGCTATATATTTAGGTAATTTTTTAACAACATCAGTAAAACAATACATTTTAAAGGCAATACCAGTTTTTGTAGTAGTCATTGGAATGCTCTTTATTTTAAGAGGTTTAGGATTAGGAATTCCTTACGTATCACCTTCTGAAATGGTAACCGTAGAAAAAGCTACAGCTAAGCATAGTTGTCACTAGAAAAACAATCTACTAATTTTAAAAATATGTAACTTATGATTTTAAATACTATACCACTTGTTAATTGGGGAATGGGCAGCATTATTATTGGCGTTTTCGCTCTTGTTTGTATTGTTATGGCTCTTGTAATTTATAATATGGCTAATGCTGATAAAAAAGACTCTAATGAAAACTAGTTTAATTATTTTATAATGTTGTATTTATTTATAAAATCATTTTTATAGGCTCTTCCTAGCAAAACCTTTTTATCACCTCTTAAAACAATTAAATTATCTGATAAATGAATTTGCTCTATGGCATCACTATTTATGACATATTTTCTATGTGTTCTTATAAATGTGTCTTCTGGTAATTTATTTAAAAAATCATCTAAAGAAGACTGTACTAAAAAATTAGTTTTTGAGGTAATGATACTACAGTAACGCCCGTCTACTTCTACATAGATAATATCTTCTTTTTCTATTTTATAGAATATTCCATTCTTTTTAATGAGTAAAGGAAGGTGATTTTTAGCTAATGCATTGTTTAACCTATTTTCTATTTTATTATACTTTTCTATAATTAACTCTATTGCATAGGTTAACTCTAATTCGTTAAAAGGTTTTAAAAGGTAGCCATGTGGCCCTAATGATTTTGCTTTATTAAAATCGCTTCTTTTTGAGGCTCCTGTTAAGAATAGAAAAGGTTTTTGTTGCTTATATTTATTTTGTATTGCCTCGGCAATGAGTAATCCGTCTGGTTTCCCGTCTAGATGAATATCTACTATTGCTAAATCAAATGGTTTTGTTTCTAGAAACTTTAAAGCATCCTCTGTTGTATTTACTTTACCTACAACACTAAACTCATTAGATATTAAAAATTCTTCTAGTATGTATGCTTCTTCTATATCATCTTCTATTATAAGAATCTCTATTTTATTCATAGTTTATCGTTTGGTAGTTTTATAAAAATAGTAGTCCCTTCTCCTATTTTACTTTTTATTTTAAATATTCCATTATTACGTTTTATAAACGAATTACAAAGTCTTAAACCTAGTCCTGTACTTTTTCTTCCTTCTGTGTCTTTAGAGGTTTTAAAATCATTCTCTTTATCTACTTCCATCCCAATACCACTATCTTTTATTTCCAAAACTGTGTTCTGCAATTCTTTATATGCTTTTATTTTAATACTCCCGCTTTGTGGTGTAAACTTTATAGCATTATCTAAGACGTTTCTTAACACTACTTTTAAAGCATTTATATCTGTTAGCATTAAAAGGTTATCGTCTACAGCTATAGTTGTTTTAATGTCTTTATCTTTTAGTAACACCTCAAAATCGAACAACACAAGATTAACAACTTTTAAGGTATTTATAGTTTGTTTTTCTAAATAATTTTGTTTGTTTTTTAATAAAATCCAGTGTAAAATATTATTTAATATTAGGTTCATTTTATTAGATGCTAATGAACTTTTACTTATTAAATTAGTTAAAACGGAATCGCTTTGTTTCTTTGCTTTAGAGAGTAATTGTTTGTTTATATTTAAAATGTGATGCATTGGTGCTCGTAAATCATGACCTAATATGGCAAACAAATCGTCTTTTAATCTATGTAATTCTTCTAAATCTTTATTTTGCTTTGTTATTAATTGACGTTGCTTATTTATTTTATACCCCGTGTAACTTACTACCATTAATAGTAACAATAGTATGGATGTAAATATTAGTATACGTTTGGTTTTTTCGCGTTCTAAGTTTAATTTTTCTTTATTTATAGCTGTTGTAATAGCTTTATCTTTCTGAGCTAATTCCCATACTTTGTCTCTATTCCAGATGCTATCTTTTATTTTATCGTACTCCTCGTTATAAAACATAGCTTTTTTATAATTCTCTCTATTTTTTTCTACTACAGCTAAGTTTTTATAGGCGTTTTTTAAAATAGTAAGTTCTTTACTTTTCTTTGCATAATCCAGCCCTTTTTTAAAATAGTGTATTGCTAAACTGTCTTTATATTGTTCGTAATATAAATTAGCCAAATCAATACTAGAATATGCTAAATCTAAGGTATCTTTAGATATACGGTTTAACTCATGACTTTTTAATAAATTTTCTTCAGCTTTTTTGTAGTTCTCAAGGTGTAAGTAACTTATACCTAGGTTATGAAAATTCATAGATGCATTTAAATAATCCTGCTCTTTTTTATACCGTTCTTTCCAGTTTTCTAAAATAGTAATAACTGTATCATACTTTTTTTGATGCAGGTAATTTTTACTTAAATGAATGTAGACGTTATTTAAGGACGCTACCTTTTTATCTTCATTTATAAGAGATAATGCTTTATTAAAATTATCGCTTGAAGCTTTACGCAATCCTTTACGTTTTAATATTAATCCATTTAAGTAATACAGTACATATGCTTTTTCTTTTTCTAGGTTTTGTACTCTATTTAATAAATTAGTTACCTCAACGAAAGATGAGTCTATACTATTTTTAGTATACTGTAAGTGAGACAAATGAAAACCGTCCTTTTTATAGCTATAAAACGCTTCAGGCTCTTCTTTACAAATTAAACAAGCCTCAATAATATCACTTTTAAACTCTTTAGATAGTTTTACTTGTGCGTTACCGTGTGAGACATAAAAAAGGGTAATAATTAAAATGATAAATCTAATCATGCTTTAGATTTTTCTATGGATTAAATTTAGTATTTATTCTACTAAATAACTTCGTCATCGTCTTGAGGTGTTGTTACCGTACCTCTTTTAAGTTTTGGATTTTCGTTAGGAATGTAAGACAGAAAATCGATAAGAATTGCTTCGGCTTTTTTAGACTTATCAAGTATTGTATATTTAAATTTTAAACGATAGAATGAATAATTAGATACTGGTTTTGTTGTTTCTTCTAACTTAGAAACAAATGCAAAAGTCCTACAGTTCGGTTTTTCTTTTAATTCAGTGTTAACAGATTTTATACCTGTGTAATAAAGGCAAACTGTATTTTCTGGAATTCTATCGTCTTTAAAAATAGTACTTATATCTTTTTTATTATACTTTAAACTTAAATCTTCAACTGTATTTAAAATACCTTTTATTTGTTTTACATCATCGACTACTATTTCTCGTAATTGGCCTTTATTTATTATCGGCACTACCAAATCTACATAATAATCATTCGCTGTAGTAGTTTCATCTTCATCTAGACTAACGTAACATTTTGCTTTTTCAATTTCTAACGCTACAGAGTCTCCAATACTTTCTATACTTTCTAAGACAATATTAATTTCTTGCTTTGGTTTGATGTCCATGTTATTACTTGTTTTTGTTATTAAGATAGAACTTGCAGTTTTTCGTAAATATAATAATTTAAAGAGGACTTCATACTTTTATTAATTCGATTCTATTTTCTGTCGTTCGTGTCACTTTAAATGCCGTTCAAAACATTTATAAATTTTAAATACTGCTTCCATTATACTTTTGAGTCAACATCATAATTAATTAGTTATTGTACAACAAAACCTAGCTAGTAGAATACCAATACTTCTATAGAATATTAAACAAAGGCGTTAATCTGAAAAGCCTATAGAAAACAGAGTAAGAACATATAAACAACTTAGGTATTTTTTAATACCATAAAAAAAACAATAATGGAAGCTAATAAATTAAACGAAAACGATTTTATCTGGAGAGAATTTAAAAGTGCAAAAGGACATACATTTAAAGTTGGGCACCCAAAATCGGCAGGTTACACAGAAGAGACTTTAGATAAAGAATTAAATATCGCATCAGAAAATTCAAATTGGATTGCTGTAGATTGGAGAGATGATAATAGATATCATGACACAAAAGCAGAAGTTAGTGGCAGAGGTATTTCTCGTTATAGATTATCTTACGACAGTAGTGCCTGGTTTTACAGCTATAAATTAGATTTCACCAACACCAGAGGTTCCTATTATGAGTTTATAGATGCAACTGGAGATACTTACAGAGTAAGTACACCAAAAAACGGGAATCACTATGTGAGTTTTAATTCTAGCAATGGAACTATAGTAAAGATTAATTAGTATTTAGTAAGCTAACTAAATCTTTACTAAATTAGAAAGACTACCTTAAGAGAAAAATATTCTGGATAAGGTAGTCTTTTATAATGCATCTATAATTTTAAACCGTCATAGAAAACAACTGTGTATCTGGCTTTTTACGCTGTAATCGTAAATCGAAGGGCAAACAAACATTCCTCACAAAAGCACGTCCTTTTTCTGTAACTTTTATTGTTTTACTGTTAATTGTTATCAGTTTATCCTCTTCTAAAGGTTTTAACTTAATTAACACATCTGGAAGCTCTTTAAAAAACTGAGATTGATCTTCCCAACTAGTTTCAAATTGACACATAAGGTTAAGAATATGTTGGCGTATTATTACGTCTTCTTCTGTTAATATATGCCCTCTGTAAACTGGCAATAAATTATTGTTTACTTTGTTATAATAGTCCTCTATGTTTTTCACATTTTGAGCAAAACTATACCAACTGTCACTTATAGACGATACACCTAAACCAACCATTACTTGAGTTTTACTAGAATTATAGCCCATAAAATTTCGATGAATCTGCCCTGTCTCTTGTGCGTTGTATAAACTATCAGTTTTAAGTGCAAAATGATCCATCCCTATTTCTACATACCCAGCTTCTGTAAGTTTCTGTTTTCCTATTTTATACTGTTCGTTTTTTTGATTTGCTGTTGGTAGATCTGAGTCTTTAAAACCACGTTGTCCGTTTCCTTTTATCCAAGGTACATGAGCATAACTATAAAAAGCTATACGGTCTGGACGTAGTGTTATTGTTTTTTCAATAGTGTTAATAATATCTGTTTTGGTTTGAAATGGTAAACCATATATAATATCATGACCTACAGAGGTATATCCTAATGCTCTTGCTTGTAACGTTGCTTTTTCAACATTTTCAAAAGGTTGCACTCTGTTTATGGCTTTCTGTACCGTTAAATTATAATCTTGTACACCATAACACACTCTTTTAAACCCATGTTTTATTAGTGTTTTAAGATGTTCTTTGGTTGTATTATTAGGGTGGCCTTCAAAACTAAACTCATAGTCTTCTGCTTTATTAGCTATACTAAAAATACCATCTAATAATCTACTCAGGTGTTTTGGTGAAAAAAAAGTAGGTGTTCCACCACCTAAATGTAGCTGTTTAATTACTGGAATTTCATTAAATAATTCACGATATAATGTAAATTCTTTTATTACAGCTTCTATATATGGAATTTCAACACTATGGTTTTTTGTTATACGTTTATTACAGCCACAAAATGTACACATGCTTTCGCAAAATGGTAAATGGATATATAAGCTTATACCTTCATTACTATTACTCTCTTTAAAGCTTTTATACAATGTATCTTCCCAATGACTTAAAGAAAATGTATCGTTTTGCCAATATGGTACTGTGGGGTAACTAGTATAACGCGGCCCTGCCACGTTATACTTAGATGTTAAAGTACACATGTTTTTAGTATAATAAACTAGCAAACATGACTAATACGCTAACTACTATGCTTACAATTAATAAGTTTAATACTGTTTTTGGCTTCTGTACTGTTAAAATTGAAGCATTATGTGCATTACATGCAGCTACAACAAGAAATACTTGAAACATCTGCGGAAAGCCATTACCATCCATCATTGTTAACATTACTGCAATAGAACCTAGACAAGTAGAAAGGATTATTGCTAATGCTGAATAACCTACAAAATGATTATTCCAATCTGTGCTAATTTTTGCATATAAAGTGCTCATAATTTTAAAGTATTTTTAGTTTACACTTCAAAATTATTATATAGCTCTTATGTATAATATGATATTTATCAGTTTTGTAAAATGCCTTAACAAAATATTTAACTCATTAATTTACTTAACATTACTCTTTAATAAAACGTCTAGCAATAATACGCCCATCTATATCTGTAATTTTAATAAGGTACATTCCCATAGCTAATTTAGAAACATCTATTGTTTTTGTTTTTGTTTTTGTTTTAAAAACACTTTTCCCTAAAACCGAATAAATTGTAATGTCTTCTAATTCTTTTTTTGTTTGTATTTTTAATACTTTATTAGCTGGATTTGGGTAAATACGTATTTGGGGTTCGGTTTCAAAAACATCTACTCCAAGTGTAGCGCCATCATTTACATCTCCACTCATAGTTGTTATCCCATCTGGACAAAACCCAGCGTTTTGCCAGTTTCCGAAACTTATATCTGGAGGGTTAGGATAGGTCGCAGCCGTACTGTAATATAAATTGGCTGTTGTATAATCTGGTGTATTTATTGGACCATCATTATCAAATTTCATTTCCCATCTATCTGCTGTTGTATTCCATATAATTTGCATCTCGCATACTCCAGAAGGGCAACTTTGTGCAAAATTTAAAGGTGTACTCTCGTAAATGTTACGAGTAATACCATCATCTGTATTTGTTCCTGTAGCCGTAAGTATAAAATCTTGAGCCCCCATAACACCAACACACCCTCTAAATGTGATTTGTGCATAAGTACACTGTAACAATGCTATTAAAACGATAACTAAAGTATATTTTCTGGTCATGCTTAATTATATTAATTAAGCTAATATATTATAGGCTAGTTTACAAACAGGTAGTAAATTTCCGAAAATGCTTTTTCAACTTCCAAAACATGTTATAACTTAAATAAACTTCTACAATAGCTTTTTTTTGCAAAAAATAAATAACCTAATAACATTACCAGTATAGATGCTTGTAAAGTATTAATACTGAAAAAAAACTTACCTTAACATCTCTTGCTATTTTACAGTTCAAAACCAAACAGATATACCCAAATCTTCACAAAAAATAGTTAAACTTCTATTTTTAATAGTAATACTATTATATATTTGCAAAAGCAATTTAAAAAATAACAAATTAGTTACTTGCTAAATGAACCCAAAGACTATACATTATAGAATATTTTTTAAGCAATTCTTTGTAATAGCCTTATTTCTATTAGTGTTTACTCAGCCTTTTTTTAAAACATTTCCCTTAATTAGCAATTTAGATAGTGAATTGGTATTACTAGACTGTGAAGATAATGTGGAAGAAGAAAAAGAGGATTTAAAAACCGAAAAAATTAAAATAGTTATTATTCATTCTAAACACTCCTTTAATACCACAACTAACAATAAGGCTTTTGGTTTAGCAGAAAATGCATTAAAACCTGTATTAAAAGAAGTGCATATCCCTCCTCCCGACAGTATTTAAATACTATATTTAATCTTGGGATAATGAGAATAATACAATCAAGATTACAACCGTACTCCAACTATTTAATTAAAAATTTAACACCTATTAAATGAAAAACGCGTAGTTTAAAAAACTCTACATAAATATAGAGCTAATAATTATGTAAATTTCAGCTTAATTATACTTAAAACTTAACCAATGAAACAAATAATGTCTCCATGGAAACGCTTTATTAGTCTTCTACAATTAGACAAAAGAGACATCCGCCAAATTTTTTATTATGCCATTTTTGCAGGTTTAGTTGCCCTTACCTTACCTTTAGGAATACAAGCCATAATTAACTTAATTCAAGGCGCACAAGTATCCACCTCCTGGATTGTTCTTGTTGTTCTAGTAACTTTAGGTGTTGCTTTCCAAGGCGTACTACAACTCATGCAAATACGTATTCTAGAAAATATGCAACAAAAAATTTTTACTAGAGCATCGTTTGAGTTTGCTTATCGTTTTCCAAAAATTAAAATGGAGGAATTACGCAATTACTATCCTCCAGAACTAGCTAATCGTTTTTTTGATATACTAACAATACAAAAAGGGCTTTCTAAAATTTTAATAGACTTTCCAGCGTCAGCGCTACAAATCATTTTTGGCTTAATTCTTTTATCCTTCTACCATTCCTTTTTTATTATCTATGGTTTTCTTTTAGTACTACTTATATATGTAGTATTTAAATTTACTGCAAAAAAGGGATTAGAAACAAGTTTAAAAGAATCTAAAAGCAAGTATAGAGTAGCCCATTGGATACAAGAAATAGCTCGTTCTTTAATAAGTTTTAAATTGTCTGGTTCCACTGACCTAGCTATGCAGCAGAATGATCTTTTAACAACGAGTTATTTAGAAGCTAGAGAAAGCCACTTTAAAGTGTTAGTCTCTCAATTTATACAACTTATTACTTTTAAGGTACTGGTTACTGCTGGACTTTTAATTATTGGTGGTTTATTGGTTTTAAATCAGCAAATGAATATAGGGCAATTTGTAGCGGCAGAAATTATTATTTTATTAGTTATTAGTTCAGTAGAAAAGTTAATTAAAGGGTTAGAATCTTTTTACGACGTTTTAACTTCATTAGAAAAAATAGGTCAAGTTGTAGATAAAGAACTAGAGCCTCAATCTGGAGAAGACCCTTTTATTAATTATAACAATTTAAATATTGAATTAGATAACCTAAGTTATACAACTCCAGAAAACAAGGTTATTTTTAATAGTCTTAATTTTAAGATAGAACAATCGGATCGCATTTTATTAACAGGACCATCTGGCTCTGGAAAAACCACTTTACTTAAAATTTTATCTGGGCTTATTTTACCTTCTAGCGGTGTATTATATATAAACGATGCGCCTATAAAAGGTATTAAGTTAAACCAATATAGAGCACATATTGGACAAGTACTCCCAGAGCAATTTCCTTTTGAAGGCACTATTACAGACAATATAACTTTTGGCCGTGAAGATATCTCACAAGATGAGTTACGATACATTTTAAAACTTACTGGTTTATTACCATTTGTAAAAAGCTTACCAAATGGTATTAATACTATTCTATACCCAGAAGGCCAGCAAATTCCATTTACAGTATCTAAACGTATTGTATTGGCTAGAGCCATAATACATAAACCCAAATTACTATTACTAAAAGATCCTTTAGAGCATTTTGAAAATGATGAAGCTTTAGAAATTATTAAATACCTAACAGCCGCAGAACGTCCATGGACTCTAATAATATCTAGTAGAAATACACTATGGAAGAATCACTGTAATCAAAAATTAACTATTGTAGACGGAAATATAAACTCTAAACAAAAAAACAATGCTTAATATCTCTCACAATCAATTAAATAAAAAGGTGTCGCTTGAGGGATACACTGCTTTTTCTAAAGCATTTACCTCTAAGCACAATAAGCTTTTTAATCGTTTTTTAGGTGCATTTGCTATAATAGTACTAATTGTGCTGTTTTTACCATGGACGCAAAATGTAAGTGGCAATGGCTTTATTACAACATTAACACCAGATCAACGCCCACAAACCATACAATCTCCTATACCAGGACGTATTGAAAAATGGTATGTAAGAGAAGGCGACTTTGTAAAAAAAGGAGATACAATCTTATTTATATCTGAAATAAAAACCGAATATCAAGATCCAAATCTTGTAGAGCGAACAAATCAACAACGTGACGCAAAAAGTAGATCGGTAGTATCGTACAAGGAAAAAATAAAAACTTTAGAAAACCAAGTTAATGCCCTAGTCAACGAACGCCAATTAAAATTAACACAAGCAAAAAACAAGTTAAAACAAGCCCGATTAAAAGTAAAAAGCGACAGTATAGATTTTACGGCTGCTAAAACAAATTTAAACATTGCACAGAAGCAATACGACCGTACTAAAACCTTACAGGAAGAAGGCATAAAAGCTGTTGCCGATGTAGAAGACAAACGTTTAAAACTACAGGAAACACAAGCGAAGCTTATCTCTCAAGAAAACAAATTATTGGCAAGTCAAAATAAAGTACTCAATGCTAATATTGAAATTGGTAGAATTTCTGCAGAATATGCAGACAAAATTGCTAAATCTCGTAGTGATCGTTTTACAGCAGAATCAAGTCAATTTGAAGCTGAAGCCGAAGTAACTAAACTAGATAACCAATCTACAAATTATAAAATAAGGAATTCCCTGTATTATATTACAGCTCCACAGAATGGCTACATTAATAAAGCACTACGAGGTGGTCTAGGTGAGACTTTTAAAGAAGGAGAAAAACTAGTAGGTATTATGCCTACAAATTATGACTTAGCTGTAGAAACTTTTGTAGAACCTATAGATTTACCATTAATGCATATTGGAGAGGAAGTGCGTATTCAATTCGATGGATGGCCAGCTATTTTCTTTAGTGGATGGCCTAATGCTTCTTATGGTACATATGCAGGTAAAGTTGTAGCTATAGAAACATTTATTAGTGATAATGGTAAATTCAGAATTTTAATTGCACCAGATCCAAGTGGAGAAGATTGGCCAAAAAATGTAAGAGTTGGCTCTGGGGCTTACACAATAGCCCTACTAGAAGATGTGCCTATTTGGTACGAAATATGGAGGCAGTTAAATGGCTTCCCTCCTAATTATTACAAACCTAAAGATGGAAACAGTAAGGATTCTAAAAAAACTAAAAAATAATGAATACCATATTAAAGTATAGTATACTCTCTTTTGCTTTTATACTCTCAAATATAGTATCGTCTCAAGAAAAACTTGAAGAACACTTGTCTTTTGAAGAGTATCTAGGTTATGTAAAAAAACACCATCCATTAATGAAGCAAGCTAATATAGTATTAAGTATTGGTGAAGCTAATGTATTAAAAGCAAGAGGTGGATTCGACCCAAAAATTGAAGTAGACTACGATAGAAAATCATTTAAAGGCACAGAGTATTTTGATCAGTTAAATGCTACTTTTAAAATCCCGACTTGGTATGGCATAGAATTTAAAGCCAATTTTGAAGAAAATACAGGAGCTTTTTTAAACCCGAACTTAACAGTTCCAGAAGATGGTTTATACAGTGCTGGCGTTTCCTTTTCTCTTGCGCAAGGGTTTTTAATAAATGAGCGTATGGCTGCACTAAAAAAAGCGCGTTTTTTTAGAGAGCAAACTAAAGCCAATAGAGATTTATTAGTTAATAATTTGTTATTTGAAGCTAGTAAAGCTTATTTCGATTGGCTAGAAACTGTAAACGCACAACGTATTTATACCGCTTTTTTAGATAATGCAAAAACACGTTTAAATGCTATAGAGCGTAGTGTTACTTTAGGAGATAAAGCCGAGATAGATATAACAGAGGCACGAATTGCTTTACAAAACAGGCAATTAAATCTTGAAGCTGCAACTTTAAAACGTAGAAAGGCTGCCTTAGTAATTAGTAATTATTTATGGTTAAACGATGTACCTATAGAAGTTAAAGACAATGTAGTCCCTACAGAACCAGAAATAGATACTCTTAAAACCGTACTGTTGTTAGAAGGTATTACTAACACAAATGCTTTAGTAAATACACACCCTAAACTATTAAGTTTAGATGCTAAAATAAATGAGTTAACCGTAGATCGTTCTTTAAAACGAAATAAACTATTACCTAAATTAAACCTTCAATATAACTTTTTAACTACAGATTTCGATCAGTTAAATAGCTTTAATACGGCTAATTATAAAGCCTTTGTTAATTTTAGCGTTCCTTTATTTTTACGCAAAGCGAGAGGCGATGTAAAATTAGCAAATTTGAAGTTACAGGATGCTAATTTTGAACGCATATCGACGTCTTTAAATCTTAAAAACAAAATTGAAGCGGTGCAGGCAGAAATAAAATCATTAGAGACACAAAATAATCTAATAGATGGAATAGTAAAAGACTACACAACGTTATTAAATGCTGAGGAACGTAAGTTTTTCTTAGGAGAAAGCTCATTGTTTCTTATTAATTCGCGTGAACAAAAATTAATAGATTCTCAATTAAAAAATAATAAATTAATTATAAAACAATTAAAAGCAACTGCTAGTTTATATAATGCTTTAGGGGTTTCTGAGCCTGTTAATGGTATTTAATATTTAGTTAGGAGTTTTAAAAAAACGTTTCTTACAACTTCTTTTTCTAACATGTATTATCATGTAGCTTAATTACATCAATAATGCTAAAGGATCTGGAAACTGGTAAGTGTAGTTTAGTAGCACTTTACTCTTTGTATTAGATACTATTTTATAACTAATAGTATCTTCTTGTATAAACTCAGGAGGTGTTAATTCTAGTTTTTTAGCGGCTAATGTGTAATATTCCTTACGTGTTGGATGTTGGTCTGCACACCCGTTAATAATTTCTCCCCATACATTTTGTTCTATTACAGATTGTATTAAACCAATACAATCGTCTCTGTGAATGATATTAACAGGAGCTTCTGCATTTTTAAGCTCTTTTTTATTTGCTAGAAATCTCCCGGGTTGACGGTCGTAGCCAACTAATCCTGAAAATCGTAGAATAGTTACGCGATTTTTTAAAACATCTTGAAGCTTTTGTTCTACTTTTAAAATTGCTAAACCTGAAGCTTTTTCTGGTGAAAGTTTTAAATCTTCTAACACCTCACTGTTAGTATTTTGATACACGGAAGTAGAACTTATAAAAATAACTTTTTGATGTTTTCCTATAAATGGTAAAATACGTTCTATTTGATCTAAATAACTATCTACATTATTAGAAGCTCGTTTTGGTGGAATATTAATGATAACAACGTCACTTCCTAAAGTAAATTGAGAATATACTGTATCGTTTACCTCATCTAAGGTTAATAGGTATGGCTGTATTTCTACGGACTTTAATACCTTAATTTTTTCATCTGTAGTTGTAGACCCTTTAACTTTTACACCTTTCGATACAAAATTAATAGCTAAAGGCAACCCCAACCATCCACAACCCAAAACACTTATTTTTTTAGTTATCATTAAAAACTACTTTTTATTTTTTAGCTTCTGCTTAGCTACTATTTTACAATTAAGGCTTTGGCTTCTTCTGCACTAATAATATGCTGTTTAACAAATCTATAAACGACATCTTTTGCCTCTGCATAAGACGTCTTATAAATTCTATTTAGGCTCCTAAACTCTTTAGGATATTGTGCTAATAAAGTATCATAAAAATGATCTAATTCATTATTACTAGGCAATTCAAACTTCAGCTTTAATTGAAAACGTCTTAATAAAGCGGTGTCTATAACACTAGAATGATTAGTAGCTGCTATTAACAAACTGGTATCTGGCAAATAATCTATTAACTGAATAATGGCATTTACTAACCGTTTCATCTCGCTAGAATCTTTTTCGTCATAATCTCTTATTCTACCTATATAATCAAACTCATCTATAAATAATACTGCTCTTTCTCTTTCAGCCTTTTTAAAAATGCTAGCTATATTTTTGGCTGTTTCACCTAATTTTGAAGAGACTATTTCTCCTAAATTTAAAATAACAATAGGTTTACTTAATGCTTTTGCAATAGCTTTTGCCGTTGTAGTTTTTCCGCAACCTGTGTGCCCAAATAACAATAGTTTATTATCTACAGGCAAATTATATTCTTTTAAAGCTTCAATATATTTAAACTCTTTTAGTAGTTGGTTTAATGCCCTTTTATTCTCCTCACTAAAATGAATATTTTCTAAAGGAATTACTGTAGATTTATCGTTAATTACTAAATTATAATTGTACATATCTTCTATGTCTTTATATTTACAAAGTTAACACTCCTAGTTAACATATAAATAACGTCTTTAAAGTGATTTATTAGAAAAAAGGCATTCTAATAATACTTTTGGTATAATTAATTTATGAACTTATTATATATTTAACCAGAACATAAATAGAGTCACTATATAGACTTATATCTTAACTAAAGTTTAAGATATATTCTACCATATTAAATACAAGACATTAAACATGCGTTATAAACAAATTAACAGTCGTTTATTTATAGAAAACAGACAACGTTTTACTGCAAAAATGCATCAAAACACTATTGCTATTTTAACCTCTAACGATGTAAAACATACCAATACAGATGATGTTATGGGCTTTGCTCAAAACTCAGATTTATTTTACCTCTCTGGAATAGACCAAGAAGAAACTATTTTAGTGCTTTACCCAGACGCTTATAGTAATGTATATAGAGAACTCTTATTTGTAAAAGAAACTAACGAACATATTAAAATCTGGGATGGTGAAAAACTTACAAAGGAAAAGGCTTCGGAGATTTCAGGAATTAAAAGAGTAGAATGGCTACAAGATTTTGAAAAAATATTACAATTAATAGCTTTTGAAGCTGATGGGTTCTACCTAGGACATAATGAACATATTAAGCGCCTAACGTACAACCAACAAACACAACAGGACCGAATGATTTTATGGTGCAAAGAAAAATATCCTTTACATCAATATTATAGAGTTTCAAAAATAACTAGAGCATTACGTACAGTAAAATCTAATATTGAGATTGAACTTATACAAAAAGCAATAGCTATTAGTATAACTTCTTTTAAAAGGGTCTTAAAAAACTGCAACATTAATATTTACGAATACGAGTTAGAAGCCGAATTAATTTACAACTTAATAAAATCTGGAGCCTCTCGTCATGCTTTTAAACCTATTATTGCTTCAGGTAAAAATGCTTGTGCTTTGCATTATAATACTAATGATTCTATTTGTAATGGTGGAGATATGGTGTTGTTAGATTTTGGTGTTTGTTATGCCAATTATAATAGTGACACTACCAGATGCTTCCCAGTAAATGGGAAGTTTTCAAAAAGACAAAAAGAGGTTTATTCTTCTGTATTGTACTGTTTAAAAGAAGGTAGCAAATTATTAAAACCAGGCGTAATACCATTAGAATATGAAGCAAAAATGGCTCGCATAGTTGAAAACCAACTGATACAATTAGGTTTATTAAATGAAACAGAAGTTGCAAATCAAGACCCTGAAAAACCATTATATAAAAAATACTTTATGCATGGCACTGCACATCATATAGGTTTAGATGTGCATGATGTAGGCTTATATTCTATCCCTTTAAAAGAAAACATGGTTGTAACCTGCGAACCAGGAATATACATTCCTGAAGAAGGTATAGGTTGCCGTTTAGAGAACAATTATTTAATAACTAAAGATGGTAATTGTAATTTAACAGAGGCTATGCCTATAGAAATAGAGGATATAGAAGCTTTAATGGCTAATTAATAATTGTGTTATTTTACCCAACTATCTATTATACTGTAAATTGTGTCTTGCTTTTCTGGCTCAAAGCTTTTTATTCTAGTCCTGTGATCTCCTTTTGGTTTAACAAATTTATAGAGTTCTCTATCTTTAGCAGTACTAGACAACTCTACTGCCGTAGAACTCCAAGCATCGTATTCTCCATAAATAAAAAGCATACGTTCTGCTGAGTCATCTAAAAATGTTTTTATTTCCTGCATTGGTTTAGTATCATACGCTTTAGAAACATCCTCTGGAAATGCCCAATCAAATTTATAAACCTCATCGGTTCCCAAGTATTTTTTAAATGGTGCAGTTTCATAACCATAAATACCTTGTTGTGTTAATGCTGCCCAGAAATAGGGTTGTAAATTATCTACAGCCTTTGTTTCAAAAAAACCGTAACCTACTACATCTATTAAATGTTTGTATATCTCTTGAGGCGTTGCTTCTTGAGAAGGTATTTGTTCACTTTTTGTACCCCATTGCCAATAAGCAAAAGAGTATTCTAGAATAGTATAATCCATTGCTTTTTCTATTCCAAACTCCCAAGACATATTTTTCTCTTTAGCAGTCTCTTCTAATATTTTTTTAAGCGCTGCTCTATTCTCAAAACATAAATCTTGAAATGCCTTAATTTTGTCTCTTTCTTCCTCTGTCCCCACTGTTTCTAAAAAAGCATAGACTCTAGGGTCTTCTCTTTCGTAATTTAAAGGCCCTACATAACATACACATGCATCTACATTTTTTGGAAAAAACTTTCTATGTGCCATAGTTGTTTGGCAACCTTTAGATATTCCTGTTGTTATAAATTTAGACTTTGGGTATATGGCTGCTCTTATAGCATTTATAATATTTGCTTGATCTTTGGCTGCATTTTCTATGGTTAATGTATTCCAATCTATGGTTTCTGGTCTCGAGTTATTAAAGTAACGATGCTCTATTGTGAGTTGATTGGCTTTATAATGGTTTGCAAGTTCTCCAGATTTCTCTGTATAAATACCATAACCTTGTAACTCAACAAATACAGGAAGCGAATCGTTTTCAAATCCTAAATAAACTTTCTGTTTAAAGGTTCCTTTAGATGCATCAGAATAATCTACAGGTTGTTCAAACCATATCTCATAATTTTCATCGAAATGACTTATTGTATCTCTTTTTTCGATTTTTACAACATTTTCTATATGTGCTAATTTTTCAAAATTAGAAGTATTGACCTCTTCTTTTTTTGTAGAACAGCTAGTAAATAATATTACCAATAGAACTAAATAAAAGTAACCAGAAATTTTCATAATCTTATTCGTTTTTTTATAACCGAGACTTTAAATATATAATAATTCATTTTTATAAGCTTAAAAAGCAGGCTTGTTTGTTTACCTTAAAATAAAGCCCTTTTTCATAGGGTCATCAGGATCTATAACAAAGGTTTGCATTCCTGTAACATGTGCTGCACCTTCTACTTGTGGTATTACTGCTAAAAATGGGCCGTACTCTTCTTCAGAAATCACAGACCCTTTAAAAACAGAATTAGTAATGCTCTCAATCGTCATAACATCTCCATAGCTAATTTCGTTTCGCTTTTTATGTATTGCCATTCTACCAGAAACGCCAGAACCTGTAGGTGATCGGTCCACTTCGCCCTCTGCAAAAATGCAAACATTTCTACTATCGTTTCCAGAAAATTGTTTTGTGTTGTCTATAAAAATGGTGCCATACAAAAAACTTAAATCGTCTTCAAATGGGTGTAAAATAGATTTATCTGTCTTCATTACAGCTTCTTTAATATTCATACCTGTTTTTATTAATGCCCTGTATGATTTGTTTGTTAAATCAAATTCAAAATTGTTCTTTGCCATATCTACATAAGCATAAAATGCACCTCCATAAGCTAAATCGTATGTTACTTTTCCTAATCCTGCAACTTCAACTACGCGATCTAAGCCAACAACAAAACTAGGCACACAATAAAATCTTACACTAATTACTTTCCCTTTTTCTACTTTAGCGTACGATGTTATACGGCCACAAGGCGCATCAATCTTTAATAAATTCTCTCCTTCTACAACCTGTATCCAATGCATTTGTACTGCCAAAGTTGAAATAGCAATAATAGCATGACCACACATTGTAGAATACCCTTCGTTATGTAAAAAAATAATTCCAAAATCTCCATCATCATCATTTGGAGGTGTTAAAAGGCATCCGTACATATCTGCATGTCCACGAGGTTCAAACATTAATGCCGTTCGCAATACGTCATAATTTTCTTTACAATATCTTCTATACTCTAAAACGGAGTTCCCTTTTAATTCTGGAAAACCTTCTAGTATTACACGTAAAGGCTCTCCTCCTGTGTGCATATCTATCGTTTTTACCTGCAACCAGTTTGTTGGCGGAGTAAATACTGGGTTATTTAAAATATTTTGGTAAGTATTTTTAGGCATTTTTATATTGTTTATAGTAATAATTAGCAGCAGCAAGATCTTCTATGGCATGCCCAACAGATTTAAACACTGTAATTTCTTCTTCAGTTTTTCTTCCTTGCTTTATACTGGTACACAATTCAAACAAGTCGGCTTTTATATCCTTTTCATTTATAATTCCTTCCTTTAAAGGAATTACTATATCTCCACTCTCTTTTAATCCACCTTGGTAAGTATCTACATAAATAGAAGATTTCCTAATAACGTCGTTATCGGCTTCACGCATGTCTTTTTTATATGCTCCAACCAAATCTACATGTTGTCCTGCTTTTAAATGCGCTCCGAGAACTAAAGGCGTTTTAGATAAAGTTGCACAAGATATAATAGCAACGTCTTCTATTTGCTCTTCTATTGTTTTTATTGCTGTTACTTTAAATTCCTCTTGTTTTAATATTGCTGCTAACCGTTTTGCCTTATCAAAGTTGCGTCCCCAAATATAAACATTGGTAATAGGCCTAACAGCAGCATGTGCTTTTATTAAGTTTATAGACAAAGCGCCTGTACCAATCATAAGTAATGATGAAGACTCTTTTCTAGATAAATAAGACGATGCCAATGCAGAAGCTGCAGCCGTACGTTTAGCGGTTAAACTTTTGGCTTCTAAAATGGCTTTTATAGTTCCTTTTACAGCGTCTAAATAAATATAAGTACCTTGTATAGATGGCAAATTAAATTTTGTGTTTTCTGGACTAACTGTTACAATTTTAACGCCTGCATTTTCACTTGGTTGCCATGCTGGCATTAATAATAATGTAGTATCTTCTCCCGCTTTAGGGTTAGGAAAATCGTGATGATGACGCATTGGAGCTATTATACTTTTTGAAGAAAACACGCTTCTTAATTCTGATGTTAGCGCTAAGAAATTAGTGTTTTCCTCAATAAAAGAATTACTTATTTGTACTATTCTATCCATGATTTAAAAGTACATAATTTCACACTAGCTCATTACTCATTTTTAATCTTAAACTGATACTTTTTTCGCCAAAAAGAGATTAAGCAATACGAAGTGAGTACATTCAATTTACACTTATAAACATTGAATTTCTTTAATACTATAGAACAATTTATATGTTATCGCGAATATCTTTTTCTATTACTTTCATGACATCTATTATCATATGATCGTCTTTAGAAGCCGTTGTAGCATTATTCATGACTTCTATAAAGCATTTGGTATAATGAATAACGTACTCATTTAACTTATCTTCTGCTATGTATTTTTTTGTATCTACAACGATAAACAAAATAAGATTGTGTATTATTTTTTTCAAATCGGAAACTTTAATGACATCATTCATATTTTTGGCGCTATAAATTCAAGACTAACATAAACAACTAACAAACAGTAGATTAACCTAAAAGTTAGTTATAAGTATATTACTACAAATAAAAAATTATTGAGCGTTGCTAAAGAAAATAATATTACGGAAAGATAAAAATATCGATTAAACGCATTTTTATACGTTGAAATAAAAACATGATTTTTATCATGTTATACAAACAACAAGGATTGTTACTTTGAGATTAATTTTTGTAAAAATGAAAGTCCAACAATTATACACCAAATGTTTAGCAGAAGCTACTTATTACATAATGTCTAATAATGAAGCTGCAATTATAGATCCTTTAAGAGAAACTGAACCTTATTTAGATTTACTTAGATTAGACAAAGCAAAACTTAAGTATATATTTTTAACACACTTTCATGCCGATTTTGTTTCTGGTCACGTAGACTTGGCAGAAGCAACAGGTGCTACTATTATTTATGGACCTACCGCAAAAGCTGATTTTGAATTTTATGTTGGTAAAGACAATGAGCATTTTAAAATTGGAGATATAATTTTAAAGTTATTACACACACCAGGGCATACGCTAGAATCTTCATCATATTTATTAATTGATAAATTGGGCAAAGAGCATTGTTTATTTTCTGGAGACACCTTATTTATTGGAGATGTAGGCAGGCCAGATCTTGCTGTTACCTCTACAGTTACAAAAGAAGATTTAGCAGGAAACTTGTTTGAATCTCTACACAAAAAAATCATGCCACTTCCTAACGATATTATTATTTACCCAAATCATGGTAAGGGTTCTGCTTGTGGTAAAAATATGAGTAATAAAACGTTTGACACATTAGGGCACCAAAAACAAGTAAATTATGCTTTAAACCCCAATTTATCTAAAGAAGATTTTGTACAGCTTGTTTTAGATGGACTAACAATGCCACCTCAATATTTTCCAAAGAATGCACAATTAAACAAACAAATAAATAAAAATGTAAATCTGGTCATTACAGATGGATTATCTCCGTTATCTGCTCAAGAAACTAATAACTATATAACATCTAAAAAAGCATTAATCTTAGATGTTAGAACGGCTCAAGAATTCTGTGAAAGACACATTACAAACTCCATTTTTATAGGACTAAAAGGAGATTTTGCTCCTTGGGTAGGAGCTTTAATAGAAAATATAAATCAGCCTCTAATTTTAGTAGCCACAAAAGGACAGGAAAAAGAAGCTATTACTAGGTTATCTAGAATTGGTTATGATAATGTATTAGGCTTTTTAGATGGTGGTGTAGACGCATGGCAAGCTAATAATTATGATACAAGTATAATTAAATCTTTAAATGCTAATGATAAATCTCTTTTACTAAAAGCTCCATTTATTGATGTTAGAAGAACAAATGAATACGACACTAACCATGTTAAAAATGCCATTCATTTACCATTAAACACTATCTATAACCAACTTAATACACTAGATAAAAATAAATTTTACTTTATATACTGTGCGGGTGGATATCGTTCTGTAATAGCGACTTCAATTTTAATGCAAAAGGGCTTTACTAAACTTATTAATATTAATGGTGGATTTACAGAAATATTAAAAAGTGAAATCCCTCTAGACAAATGCATTAAAAATTGTGATTCGTGCCTTTGTAATTAATATTTTTACAAAAAAGTATTATATAAATGAGCACATCCCATAAGTTGCAATTAAGCAAAGAAGATATGAAACAATTTGGTTATCAAGTAATAGATACCATTGTTGAGCATTTTGCAAATGAACATAATAAAAAACCAGTAACTCAGGCCTCTCGGGAAGAGATGGATTCTATGTTTAATATGGAAGTTCCAGTAGAGCCAATGCCGTACAATGATGTATTGGATTTGGTTATAAATAAGGTACTCCCTAATAGTAATATTGTATCTCATCCAAAATCTTTTTCTTTTGTTCCTGGGCCAAGTAATTATGTAAGCGTTATGGCCGATACGCTAGCAACAGGTTTTAATATTTTTTCAGGAGGCTGGGCCGCTTCTCCTGCAGCAGCAGAGCTAGAGATTGTAACAATGAATTGGTTATTAAAACTTTTTAAATTTCCTGCTAAAAAAGGTGGAGGCATTTTTACTAGTGGTGGTTCTATGGCCAATTTAACTGCATTAGTAACTGCTAGAAGGCAACGTTGTGGCGATGATTTTTCTAAAGCTATAATATACATGTCAGATCAAGCCCATTCATCTAACATTAAAGCTATTCGCGTATTAGGCTTTAAAAAAGAACAAGTTCGTATTATCCCTACCGATATAGAATTTAAAATGGCCATTAACAAACTTAAAAATGCTATTGCAAAAGATAGGTTAGAAGGTTTGCAACCCTTTTGTATTATAGCGTCTGCTGGCACAACAAATACGGGAACAGTAGACCCTTTAAATGAAATAGCGAAAATCTGTAAAAAAGAAAAGTTATGGTTTCATATTGATGGAGCATACGGTGCTGCAGCTATCCTATCAAAAAAAGGAAATAGCCTGTTAAAAGGTATAGAAAAAGCCGATTCTTTAACCATAGATCCACATAAATGGCTTTTCCAACCGTATGAAATGGGATGTCTACTTGTACGCAATCATAAATGGCTAAGTCAAACATTTAGTGAAAAACCAGAATACCTTAGAGATATTGAAGGTAATACCTCCGAAATTAATTTTTACGATCATGGTATTCAACTTACTAGACGCTTTAGAGCCTTAAAATTTTATATGTCTCTTAAAACTTTTGGTTTAGAAGCCTTTAGAAAAGCTGTATCTTATAATATAGAGCTAGCAGAAAATACCGAAAATTTACTTCGAAAAAGCCCAAATTGGGAAGTGGTTTCTCCTGCCACACTTGCCGTAATTAATTTTAGATACAACCCAATAGGTAAGTCGTATTCAGAAAAAGAGTTAGATGCTTTAAATCAAATTATTTCTAAACAAGTTGTTGACTCTAGAGAAGCTTTATTGGTTACTACAGTGCTACAAAACCAGATAGTTTTACGTATGTGTTTAATTAACCCTAGAACAACGTTAAGCGATATAAAAGAAACATTAGAATTGTGCGAAAATGTTGTAGAAAAAATTATCTAATAAGCTGACAAAAGTCATATTTTCAAGTGTTTCATGGTTCTATCTTTGTTAGATAAAAGATGGATTTATCTTTTAATTCTTAAACTATATTACCATGAAACTACTCAAAAGAATTTCAATTTTACTATTTACATTATTTATAACAAATAGCTATGCGCAGCTTACAGTAGACGCAGAAATACGTCCACGATTTGAATACAGGCATGGTTTTAAAACACTCTTTCCAGATAATACAGATCCAGCCGCATTTGTATCGCAACGTACAAGATTAAATACGGGGTACAAAATGGAAAAACTAGATTTTTATATAAGTATACAAGATATTAGAGTATGGGGAGATGTTCCTCAATTAAACACCGCAGACAATAATGGTTTTTCTTTACATGAAGCTTGGGCTAAAATAGGATTAACCGAACACACTGCCTTAAAACTAGGTAGACAAGAAATAGTATACGATGACAGTAGATTTTTTGGAAATGTAAATTGGGCGCAACAGGCAAGAAGTCATGATGTTGCTATGTTTAAATACAAAAAAGAAAAATTTAAATTAGATGTTGGTGTGGCCTTTAATCAAGATGGTGAAACATTAACAGAAACAACATTAAACACCAATACTTATAAAAGCTTTCAATATGCTTGGTTACATAAAGACTGGGAGCATTTCTCTGGAAGTCTTTTACTACTAAATAATGGTTTACAATTTATTGATGCTACAAATGCAGATAATAATGATACAAGATATAGCCAAACGATTGGATCGCATTTAAAATACAAAAAAGGAAAATTTGGGTTTACAGGTAACCTATACTACCAATTTGGTAATGATGTTGCAGATAATTCTCTTAGTGCTTATTTATTAGGTTTAGAAACGTCCTACATGGCTTCAAGTAAAACAAAACTTGGCTTAGGGGTAGAATTACAAAGTGGTAATGATAATGGTGTTATTACTAATGGGGACAATAATGCCTTTACTCCTTTTTATGGTACTAATCATAAATTTAACGGGTTAATGGACTATTTCTATGTTGGAAACCATATTAATAATGTTGGTTTACTAGATCTACATGTAAAAGCCAATTTTAAATTTAATGAGACTTCTAATTTAAATGTTGCATTCCATAACTTTTCTGCTGCTGCAGAGTTTAACGACAAACAATTAGGAAACGAATTGGATTTAGTGTACTCTAAAAAACTTCAGCAATATGCAATATTAAAAGCTGGTTATTCTCACCTATTTGCTTCAGATGGAATGGAAGCTTTAAAAGGAAATATTGATGGAAACACTAACAATTGGGGTTGGGTAATGCTAGTTATAAAACCTACTTTATTTAAAAACGAACTACAGAAATCATGAAAATAGCTAATAAAAAAACAGTTGCAGATTTTGTGACAGAGAATATAAAAACAGCCGATGTTTTTAAAAAACATGGTATTGATTTTTGCTGTGGAGGCGGTATTACCATAGAGAAAGCTTGTGCTAAAAATAATGTAGACCAATCTCTTTTAGAACAAGAACTTTTAGATGTTACTAAAATTATAGATCGTGCATACGATTATGACTCATGGAGTTTAACATTTTTAATAGACCATATTATAAACGTCCATCATACTTATGTTAAAGAGAGCCTACCTATACTTTCGCAATACGCAAACAAAGTTGCCAAAGTACACGGAAGTCACTACCCAAAATTAGTTACCGTAAACAAATTGTTTCATGAAGTGGCTAACGAGTTATTAGCTCATTTACAAAAAGAAGAACGAGTTCTATTTCCATATATTAAACAAATGGAAGCTAATAACACCTCTAGTTCCTCTCCTTTTGGAAGCGTTAATAACCCAATAAAAATGATGGAACACGAACATGAAAATGCAGGAGATATTTTTAAAGAAATTGCAGTATTAACAAATAATTATATGCCACCAGAAGGGGCATGCAATACTTTTAAAGCACTGTATGCTAAATTACAAGAGTTTGAAGAGGATTTACATAAGCATATACATTTAGAAAATAATATTTTACACCCAAAAGCGATTCTATTAGAAACCGAATTATTGGGCTAAAATTTATATTTTTTGGTTAGATAATAAAGGAGCATCTAAATTAGATGCTCCTTATTATTTTGTAGAATAATATTCAATTAATTAAAACGCTTAAACGCCTCTCTTTCTAACTCTTCTCTAAAATTAGGGTGCGCTATAGATATTAATGCTTTTGCTCTTTGTTTTAAACTTTTGCCAAATAAATTAACTACCCCATATTCTGTAGCAACATAATGTACATGGGCTCTTGTAGTCGTTACCCCTGCGCCTTCTTTTAAGTACGGTGTAATTTTAGAAATTCCCTTTGCTGTAACAGAAGGCATAGCAAAAATGGGTTTCCCTTGTTGTGAAAGTGCTGCTCCTCTTATAAAATCCATTTGCCCTCCTACTCCAGAATATTGATATTTACCTATAGTATCTGCACACACTTGCCCCGTAATATCAATTTCTATAGCACTATTAATTGCTGTAACTTTAGGGTTTAATTTTATAATAGAAGTATCGTTTGTATAGCCTGCTTCTTTAAAATGTACTAAAGGGTTATCATCAATAAAATCGTATAGTTTTTGAGATCCAACAGCAAAACAAGTAACTATTTTACCTGTTTTAATTTCTTTCTCTTCTCCTGTAATGATTCCTTTTTCTATTAATGGTAATATCCCATCTGAAAACATTTCTGTATGAATTCCTAAACGTTTATGGTGAGTTAAATTATGTAATACCGCATTAGGAATATTTCCTATTCCCATTTGCAACGTTGCCCCGTCGTCTATTAAACCTGCAACATGCTTCCCAATACTAGTTTCTATTTCTGAAGGAATCCCTATACTAGAGCCATGAATTGGTGTATCTACCTCTATAGCGTAATCTATATTACGTACATGAATAATACCATCACCGTGCGTTCTGGGTACTTTTGGATTAATCTGCGCTATTACCGTTTTTGCGGTTTGAATTGCTGGTAATGTAATATCTACAGAGGTTCCTAAAGAGCAGTAACCATGTTTATCTGGTGGAGAAACTTGAATAAAAGCTACATCTAAAGGGTAAATTTGTCTTCGGAATAGCCAATGGATTTCGCTCAAAAAAATAGGCACATAATCTCCATTATTTGAGTTTACTCCTTTTCTAACATTATCGCCAACAAAACAGCTTACTAGTTTAAAGGAGTTGCTATAGGGTTGCTCTAAATATTTTGCTTTACCGTGGGTATGAATTTGAATAATTTCGACACCTTTTATTTCATTATAGCGTTCGCATAAGGTATCTATCAACACATTTGGAGTCATTGCTGCTCCTTGAAAAAAAACTTTATCGTTAGATTTTACAATAGAAACTGCTCTCTCAGCAGTTACAATTTTTATGGTATTTGCACTCATTACTATTAAATTTAGAGTGCAAAGTTCTATTGAAAACCAAGTAGATTATATGATAAAAATCATATAGTCTATTAATTATTAACTAAATGTTGTTGTTTAAATTTCCCTTTACTTTTTCGAATTCTAACGGCGACAACTTTATATTCTGGGCACATGGCCTCAGAGTCATGTACATCTCCCGTAATATTATTAATCATGATTTCTGGAAAATGAAATGTAGTACTTAAAACACCTGGTTTAACCTCATCGGTAATACGCGCTTTTACATCTACTTTTCCTCTTGGAGATTCCAAACAAACATAATCGCCTTCGTTTATAAAATGAGACTGTGCATCATTTGGATGAATCATAAGGTAATCATCTTGAAGAATTTTTTCATTTGCAGTACGACGCGTCATTGCTCCACAGTTGTAATGTTCTAACTCTCTATTTGTTGTTAATATGTACGGATAGTCTTTAGCATGTTCTGTTAGCTCTACAGTTTCTTCCCAAGGGTTAAATTCAAAATACCCTTTTCCTCTTTTGAATTCTGTTGTATGTAATATTTGTGTATCTGTTCCATCTGGTGCCACTGGCCATTGTAAACCATTCTCTCCTAGACGCTCCCATGTTATCCCCGCAAAGAAAGGGACGATTTGAGAGATTTCTTCCAGCATACCATCTGGAGTATAATCGGGTTGCTTGTACCCCATTTTGTTCATTATATCAACTATAATTTGCCCATCTGGTTTACAGCCTTTTATTGGTTCTACAACTTGATGTACTGCTTGTACGCGACGTTCTCCATTAGTAAAGGTTCCACTTTTTTCTAGAAAAGAAGCTCCTGGCAAAATAACATCTGCATGCTTCGCAGTTTCTGTCATAAATAACTCTTGAACTATTACTAAATCTGTAGCTTCTAGCGCTTTTATTACTTTTTGAGTATTTGGGTCTGTTTGTACCACATCTTCCCCAATAATCCAAATAGCTTTTAACTCTCCGTTTAAAGCCGCATCAAACATTTCAGGGATTTTATAGCCAATTTGCTTTGGTACTTTTACACCATAAAATTCGTTATATTTTTTGTTTATTTCATCTTTAGTGACGTCTAAATAACCTGCGCCTTGATGTGGTTGCACTCCCATATCTGCAGAACCTTGTACATTATTTTGCCCTCGTAATGGATTTACTCCAACACCTTGCCTTCCTATATTTCCTGTAAGCATAGCTAAATCTGCTATTTGCATTACTGTAAATGTACCTTGAGAATGTTCTGTAACGCCTAAACCATGAAATGACATTGCATTTGGAGCTTTTGCGTATGCTATGGCAGCTGCTTTAACGTCTTCTCTATCGACTCCCGAAACTTGTTCTAGCTTATCTATATCTATTTTTAATAATGCTTCCTTATAATCTTCATAACCTTCTGCTCTAGTCTCAATAAATGAAGTGTCTACTAGATTTTCTGTAATGATATAATACATCATCATATTTAGTACGGCTACGTTGGTTCCAGGACGTAATGCTAAATGGTGTGTTGCATATTTAGCTATTTCTGTTCGTCTAGGGTCTATAACAATAGATACGTTTCCAGATTTCATAGCAAACTGTTTCAGTTTAGCTCCTGTTACTGGGTGTGCATCCGTAGGGTTTGCCCCGATAACCATAATGCAGTTAGTGTGCTTTAAATCTTCTATAGAATTTGTAGCTGCTCCAGTACCAAAAACACGTTGCATACCTAAAGCTGTTGGCGAATGGCATACTCTTGCACAACCATCTATATTATTAGTTTGTATAACCGCTCTAAAGAATTTTTGCATTAAATAATTTTCTTCGTTAGTACATCTAGACGAAGATATTCCTGCAATAGAATCTGCTCCAAAGTTCTTTTTATATCCCGTAAGTTTAGAAGCAATATATGTATATACCTCATCCCAACTTACTTTTTCAAACACACCATTTCGCTTAATCATAGGAGCGTTTAATCGGTCTGGATGATCATAGAATTTAAACGCATAACGTCCTTTAAGGCAAGTGTGTCCTTGATTAACTTCTGCATCATAGGGCGCTTGAATACTCAAAATTTCGCCATTAGTTGTTGCCACTTCCAAATTACACCCTACACCACAGTATGTACATATAGTTCGTGTTGTTTCTGTTGCTTTTATGGCCTTAGATTGAAACACATCTGAGATTGCAGATGTAGGGCATGCTTGCGAACAGGCGCCACAACTTACACAGTCTGACTCCATAAACGACGTATCTAACCCTTTGATTATTTTAGTATCAAAACCACGTCCAGACATGTTTAATACAAATTCTCCCTGGACTTCATCACAGGCTCGAACACATCTATAACAGTTTATACATTTTGATAAATCTGAAGTCATGTACGGGTGACTTGTATCTTTTTCTCTATCTAGATGATTTTCTCCTTCTGGATACCTTACTTCGCGAATGCCTACTTGAGCTGCAACGGTTTGCAATTCGCAATTTCCATTTACTTCGCAGGTTAAGCAATCTAACGGGTGGTCTGTTAATACAAGTTCTATAATATTTTTACGCAAAGCTTTTACTGCTTCTGTGCTTGTGTATATGTATTGTCCTTCTGAAGCTGGTGTGTGGCAAGATGCTACTGTTTTTAGTGGTCCATTTTCTTGTAATGCTACTTCAACACTACATACACGGCATGATCCAAAAGGGTCAAGGTTTGGCGCATCGCACAAAGTAGGGATTAAGCCCTTCTCTTTATATCGTTTAACAAAAGATAATATGGTTTCTCCTTCAACTATTTCAAACTCTTGATTGTCTATGTATGCCGTTTTCATCTTCATTTAGGTTTTAGTTGAAATATGTTTTTAATTCTTCTTCAAAATATTGCATAGCATTTTTAACTGGAAGTGGTATTCCGCCGCCATGCGCACATAATGATCCTTCTGCTAGTGTTGTTAAAAGGTCATTAAATAAAGTTCTGTCTATTTTATAATCTGTTTGTGTTGCTTTAGTTAGTAATTCATGACCTCGTTTGGTTCCCAATCTACAAGGGAAACATTTTCCACAACTTTCATAAGCAGCAAAATCAAATAAGTGTTCTAAAAATTGTATCATAGGAAAACTTTCAGGAATGCTTACTACAGAGGCATGCCCTAATAGAAATCCTTCTTTAGAAAACGATTCAAAATCCAGTGTTAAATCTGCTATTTTAGATATTGGTACTAAACCACCTAAAGGCCCTCCTATTTGTAACGCTTTTACTTTTTCTTTAAACCCTCCTCCTAATTCGTTTATTACCACTGTTAATGGTGTCCCCATTTCTACTTCGTATAATCCTGGTTTATTAAAAAAACTATCTAATGACACTAATTTTGTTCCAGATGAACGTTCGGTACCTAATTGCTTCCATGCGTTTCCTCCATTAACAATGATATAGTGTACTGCCGCCAAAGTCTCTACATTGTTTACCACTGTAGGTTTGTTAAAAAGTCCTTTTTGTGCAGGATATGGCGGTCGTACACGTACTTCTGGACGTTGGCCTTCTATAGAATTTATTAATGCTGTTTCCTCCCCACAAATATACGATCCTTGTGCTTGAATAATTTTAAGATTGAAAGAGAAACCGCTATTAAAAATATTATTGCCTATAATCCCTTCTTCTCTTAATTTGTCTATTGCTTCTTGAACAACAAGTACGGCTTCTGGATATTCTGCTCTAATGTATAAAATCCCATAATTGGCCTGAGTTACATATCCCGAAATTAGCATTCCAAATAAAACAGAATGAGGCCTTTCTTCTAGTAAATAACGATCTGAATATGCTCCTGGGTCTCCTTCGTCTGCATTACATATTATAAATTTAGTGTCATTATCTTGATTTTTACAGAACTCCAATTTTAAGCCCATAGGAAAACCTGCTCCTCCACGACCTCTAATATTTGCTGTTTTTATTTCTTCTAAGACTTTAGATGGATCTTTTTTTAATGCGTCTTTAAAAGGGGCATAATAATCTTGAAGGTTTGTAAAAGGCTGCGTAAGTATTGCTTTTCCACTAGCTTTTACATGATAGTTATCTTTATTTAAACTAGGTAAATTCTTAATAATTTCATCGACTTTGTTTATAGCCTCTCCTGAATAATTTTTCTTGTCGTAATGAAATGCATTATTTTCGTGGCAACGTCCTAAACATGTCATGTGTCCAATTTCGTCTCCTTGAAAATGATTTTTTAATGTTTCTATAACTTGATCTTGAGTTCCTGCACAAACACAGGCTGTCCCATTACATACGTATACTTTTTTCCCTTTGTTTTCGGGTTTTAAAAAATCGTAAAAACTTGCTGTTCCATAAGTATGTGCTTTTCCTATCAAAAATTCATCTGCTAGTTTAGCTAATTCTTCATCGTTTGGCGTTCCATCTGTTTTGGCAG
Source organism: Pontimicrobium sp. MEBiC01747 (assembly GCF_053601635.1). Taxonomy (NCBI): domain Bacteria; kingdom Pseudomonadati; phylum Bacteroidota; class Flavobacteriia; order Flavobacteriales; family Flavobacteriaceae; genus Pontimicrobium; species Pontimicrobium sp. MEBiC01747. The sequence continues at coordinate 3,684 of NZ_JBSHNS010000292.1, read as the reverse complement.
TTTCACCCAATCGCTGAAAGAGGTTATCTTTTAATCCTTTTCTTCCTAATAATTCACTTAGATTATCTGACATATACTTTTGATTGCTAGTTTTTTTTATTCAATTGTTATTGATGACTTTTTATCTACATTTAATCTGTTTACATGCGAATAACAGGTTGCTCTTCCATCTCTACAAAACCCAAATAATGTAATTCCAAATTCTTTTGCATAGTCTACTGCTAATGATGATGGTGCTGAAACAGCTGCTAAAAAAGGAAGCTTCGCTTTAAAGCATTTCATAATTATTTCGTACGAAACACGCCCACTTACTGTTAATATTTTTGCTTCTTTAAGCTGCTTAGATAGTATGAGTTCTCCTATTACTTTATCTACGGCATTGTGCCTTCCTATATCTTCCATTACACATATTAACCTTCCATCTATAGTAAAAGCTGCTGCTGCATGTGTTCCTCCAGATTTATTAAAGTCGTGTTGTAAAACATTCATTTTATTAAAAAGACTAGGTATTAAATCACTATCTATTCTTTTATTCACGTTGTTAGGAGTATACTTAAAATTAAGTTCTGCTAACTCCGTTCGGCCACAAATACCGCAAGATGATACGGATAGCATGCTTCTACTATTAGCATAACCATTCCCCAATTCATTTTCGGGAACAGTAATATTGGCTATGGTAATTATAGAGGCTTTATTTTCTTTTTTTAGAACAATTTCTGGGTTAAATAGTTTATTGGTAATAAGGTCTTCTGAATGCAACAATCCACGAATTAAACTCTCGTCATTCCCCGGAGTTCTCATGGTTACTGTAAAGGGTTTACCATTTATATTTATTTGCAACGCTTCTTCTACGGTAAGAGCATCTATGGTAGTTTCTACCGTATCTGCCATAATCTTTTTACCGTTGTAGTTGCGTATTGTCATAAAATAGTATGTAATAACATCGTTTTACACAAAGTTACTAGAAATTATTATAAGTTATTTGTTAAAATTCTACAGGTCTCTTTAACTTTTTAACTTAATATCAATTGTTTAAAACAATCCAGAGATTACCCCATTATTATCTATGGTAATATTTTCTGAAGCTGGGTGTGCTGGTAATCCTGGCATTCTCATCATGTTACCTGTAATTGGTATTACAAACCCTGCTCCTGCTGCTATCTCTATTTCTCGAACTGTTATAGTAAAGTCTTTAGGTCTTCCTAATAACTTTGGATCGTCTGATAGTGATTTTTGGGTTTTTGCTATGCAAACAGGCAGATTATCTAGTTTTAAATTTTCTATTGTTCTTAAATCCTTTTTAGCTTTTGCTGTGTACTCTACATGTTTTGCTCCATATATTTTTGTTGCTACTGCTTTTATTTTAGACTTCACATCCATTTCCCAATTATATATAGGTGTAAACTGAGAGGTTGATGCTTCTACTACGTCTACTACATGTTGTGCTAAATCTAAAGCGCCTTTTCCTCCTTTTGCCCAGACTTCTGCTAATGCTACACGAATATTATTCTCTTTGGCATACGTTTTTATTACCTCTATTTCTGCATCTGTATCCGAAAGAAATTTATTAATGGCTATCACTGGTGTAATTCCAAATTGCTTTACATTCTCTATATGCTTTTCTAAGTTTGGCAATCCGTTTTTTAAAGCGTCTACATTTTCTTCTGTTAGGCTTTTTAAATCTACACCTCCATGATATTTTAATGCTCTTATAGTTGTTGTTAACACCACTGCTTTTGGTGAAATACCTGCGCTTTGGCATTTTATATCTAAAAACTTCTCTGCTCCAAGGTCTGCTCCAAATCCAGCTTCTGTAACCGTATAATCTGATAAAGACATTCCCATTCTTGTTGCTATAACCGAATTAGTCCCTTGCGCAATATTTGCAAAAGGTCCTCCATGAATAATTGCTGGATTGCCTTCTATGGTTTGCACTAGGTTAGGCTTTACTGCGTCTTTTAAAAGTGCAGCCATTGCGCCTTCTACTTTTAAATCTCTTGCGTATACTGGTTTTTTATCGAAAGTATAACCAATAAAAATATTACCTAAGCGTTCTTTTAAGTTTTCTAAATCGTCTGCTAAACATAAAATAGCCATGATTTCTGAGGCTGCAGTAATATCAAAACCTGTTTCTCTCGGCACGCCTGAAGTTGTTCCACCAAGTCCTATTACAATATTACGAAGTGCTCTATCATTCATATCCATAACACGTTTCCATGTTACTGTTCTAGCATCAATTCCTAGAGAATTCGTTTTACTTTGAATATTATTGTCTATAACTGCTGCTAATAAGTTATGTGATTTTTCTATAGCCGAAAAGTCTCCTGTAAAATGTAAATTAATATCTTCCATTGGAAGCACTTGCGAATAACCGCCTCCTGTTGCTCCTCCTTTTATTCCAAAAACTGGTCCTAGAGAAGGTTCTCTTAATACCACTGTTGTTTGCTTTCCTAATTGATTTAATCCTTCAGACAGTCCAATAGACATTGTTGTTTTTCCTTCTCCTGCTGGAGTGGGAGATATTGCCGTTACTAAAACAAGATTACTCTTTTTTACTTTTTCATGATCAATAATAGTATGTGGTAATTTAGCTTTGTATTTACCATACATATCTATATCGTTGCTGTTTAATCCTAATTTTTTAGCAATTTCACTGATGTGCTTTAATTCTATTTTTTTGGCAATGTCTAAATCTGTCATCGGTATTGTTTTTTTGGTTTTTGAAGATAGTATTTTTATCTCGATTATTTCTATTTTATTTACCCGCCTATTGTAATCATGCTTCTATTTTTAGAGTGTAATTGAGGTGTTTTTAATTTTTCTAAAGTATTCATACCACCTCTTACTTTTAATTTTGCTGTTATAGATTCTTTAATTATTGCTGTTATATCCTTACCTGAACGCAATGCTGTAAGTAAATCGGACTCTGAATTTGAAAACAAGCAATTTTTAAGTTGTCCATTTGCTGTTAATCGTAGCCTATTACAAGAATCGCAAAATGGATTTGTTACAGAGCTTATAATTGCAAAAGATCCTTTGTAATTTTTAATCCCATAATTTTTAGAGGTATCATGTAATGCATCTTCAAGGCGCATTACATTTAAAGCTGGAAATGTTGCAAAAACAGTATTCATAATAGCATCTAAAGACACCATTTTTTTAAGATTCCATTGATTGCCATCAAAAGGCATAAATTCTATAAAACGAACTACAATAGGAAGCTCTTTTGTTAGATTAATAAAGTCGATGATTTCATTATCATTAAAATCTTTTATTAATACTACATTTACCTTTACATTAAATCCTTCTTTAACAAGAAGTAAAATATTATCGTATACTTTTTTAAAGTAATCTCTTCGGGTAATTTGTTTAAATTTTTCTCTATCTAGAGAGTCTAAGCTAACATTAATATTATTAATGCCGTAAGTTTTAAACGTTTGGATGTATTTGTCTACTATTATAGCGTTAGTTGTTATGGCTAGTGCCACTGGTAATGTTGCTAATTTTTCTAAAATTATAGGAGCATCTTTTCTAACCAAGGGTTCTCCTCCTGTTAACCTTATTTTTGTAACACCATGTGCTACAAATGTTTTTGCAATGGTATAAATTTCTTCGGGCGTCATTAAATGCGCTTTGGGAGATAATTTAATACCTTCTGCTGGCATACAATATGTACATCTTAAA
>NZ_JBSHNS010000291.1:0-5712 GCF_053601635.1 Pontimicrobium sp. MEBiC01747 | reverse complement strand
ACATATCATGAAATTGTTTAGGAAATGCTTCTGTACTTACTGGCCAAAATCGAGATCCGACACCGCCTGCCATTAATATTGCGTAATAATTTTTATTCATAGTTTATTCCTATTCTTTCTATACGTTTACTTTATTTAAACTGCATTACATCGTTTATAAGCGTTACGTATTTAACCAGTTTTTTTTATTCTTTAGGGAGTTTAATCATTCTAATAGCAGTACTTCTGCATTTGGGTTAAAAAGATACACTTTTCCTGTATTAATTTCAACACATTCATAACGTTTTGTACGTTTTTTTATTTTTTTAAAGCGCCTTCCGTTATACAATTCAAATATACTTCCTATTGGTAATTGAGAGACATAATGATTATTGTTTGGGGCATCGTATTTTTTTAATGCTAGTGCTAATGTTATATCTGTATCACTAGAGGCTTTAGGATTTTTAAAATGATTTGCTAATAACGGCAACAAATGCGAAGGAAATACATTTGGGTTTATAAATGGCAGCATTAATTGTTGAAAAGTATGCTTCCACTCTACTCCATGTGGTTTTATTAAACGCCCATAGTTTTTAAATGCCTCAAAATGTGCTATTTCATGTATTAATGTAATTAAAAAGCGATAGCTATTTAAATTTCCATTTACTGTTATTTGATGCTTCCCATTTGGTAATTTTCTATAATCACCGTGTCTTGTTTTACGTTCTTTTTTTACTAATACGGTTAAGTTATCATGTTCTAAAAGTTGTAAAACGCGTGGTATTGCTTGTTCGGGAATATAATTTTGTAATGTAATCTGCATTATAGCAAAAGTAAGTTTTTTATTTAATACAAATCTTGTTTATTTTTTATGGTTATTACACAAACAAGATACTTCTATTTTATTATGATGTAAACTTGCTATTGCAATAAAAATAATGGGTATTTAAATATAGAAAACGGAGATACTAAAAAACGGTAAACACTCTCAAAGCTTTATTTTTTTTTGAGTGTTTACCGTTTATACTTATTCTCTACACAGAAAGTATTACATACGTTCTGGAGCATTAATGCCTAATAGACTTAAGGCGTTCTTTATAGTATTAGAAACTAATTGCGATAATTGTACTCTGAATACTTTTTCTGTTTCATTACCTGTTCCTAATATTTGTACGTTTTGATAAAATGAATTAAAATCTTTTACTAAATCGTAAACATAATTAGCTACTAATGCAGGGCTATGTTGTTTGGCTGCATTTTGTATTATTTCTGGAAATAGCTGCACTTGTTTTAGCAATGCTTTTTCTTTTTCATGCAGGGTTAATGTTACTTCTGTTGCACTTAACGCCTCCTTATCACTTATACTTGCTTTTCTTAATATCGATTGAATTCTAGCATACGTATATTGTATAAAAGGCCCTGTATTTCCTTGAAAATCTATAGATTCTTTAGGGTCGAATAATATACGTTTTTTAGGGTCTACTTTTAATATGAAATATTTTAAAGCTCCTAATCCTATTGTTTCGTATAATTTATCTTTCTCTGCATCGGTATAACCGTCTAGTTTACCTAGTTCTTCAGAAATCTCTTTTGCTGTTTCTGCCATTTCAACAATTAACTCATCGGCATCTACAACGGTTCCTTCTCTACTCTTCATTTTACCTGATGGCAAATCTACCATTCCATAACTTAAATGGTGTAGATTTTTTGCCCAGTCGAATCCTAATTTTTTTATAATTAAAAACAGTACTTTAAAGTGATAGTCTTGCTCATTACCAACCGTGTAAACCATACCGCCTACATCTGGGTAATCTTTTATACGTTGTATTGCTGTACCAATATCTTGTGTCATGTATACCGCTGTACCATCACTACGTAATACTATTTTTTCGTCTAATCCATCACTTGTTAAATCGCACCAAACAGATCCATCTTCTTTTTTAATAAACACTCCTGTTTTTAGGCCTTGATCTATAAATTCTTTTCCTAATAGGTACGTTTTACTTTCGTAGTATAAGCAATCAAAATCTACTCCTAAATTTTTATAGGTTATATTAAATCCGTCATAAACCCATTGGTTCATCATTTCCCAAAGTGCTACAGTTTCTTCATCTCCTGCTTCCCATTTTAAAAGCATTTTTTGGGCTTCAACTAAAATTGGAGCTTGTTTTTTTGCTTCTTCTAGTGTTTTCCCTTCTGCTATTAACGCTTCTATTTCTTTTTTATACTCTTGGTCAAACTTTACATAGTAATTACCTACTAACTTGTCTCCTTTTAAACCTGTACTTTCTGGAGTTTCTCCATTTCCAAAACGTTTCCATGCCAACATGCTTTTGCATATATGGATACCTCTATCGTTTATAATTTGTGTTTTGTATACTGTTTTTCCAGATGCTTTTAAAATTTCTGCAACACTATACCCTAACAAGTTATTTCTAACATGCCCTAAATGCAATGGTTTGTTGGTGTTTGGAGAAGAGTACTCAACCATAACGGCTTTATCTGCTTCTTTAGGTTTTGCAAACCCATAAGTTGTATTGGTTTTTATGGTATTAAAAAAGTTAATATAGAAGGCATCACTTATTTCAATATTTAAAAAGCCTTTTACTACATTAAAGCCAACAACGTCTTCTAAATGATCTAATAAGTATTGTCCTATCTGGTTTCCTATTTGCACAGGATTTCCTTTTACAACGCGTAACATTGGAAAAACAACAATTGTAATATCTCCTGCAAACTCTTTACGAGTAGCCTGAAATTCTACGGTTTGCAAATCTGCACTAAAAATTGTTTTTACTGCTTGTTCTACGTGATTCGATAAGATCGCTTGTAAGCTCATTTATAATATTTTTTAGACGGACAAAGATAATATTTTTATTATTTGATTATTACACTATTTGGTTTTAAAATACCTAAGTTCTTATGTGGGTTTGCTTTGTTCTTTTTTAGAATCCTATGGATAGAAACTTATGCTTAATTGTGTATTTTTTAATGCTCTCTTATAGAAAAATATTAGATCAACCTTTTAGCTTTTAACGTGTTAATTTTTAATGCTGGTAAAAAAACCGAATAGTTTATCGTTTTAATTAACATTATATCGATATATTACATCATCAAACCGATAAAGGTTCATTTAATCTAATTTTTTGTCAGTAAATCCCATAAATTAGTTTTTTTATTTATTTTTTTCAATTTTTGTCGTGCTATTAACCTAAAATTAAGGCTTGTAAATGTCATTGCAAATTTCAATTCTATTTTTTAACCCCTTTAAACAGCTCAAATAGCTTTATTCTATGCTCTTAAAAAATACATGAGAAATTCCCTTATTTTTTTGTACTTATTTATATCTCTACTAGGTTATTCTCAAACTAAAGATTTAGAGCAACTTACTATAGATTTAGCATTTAAACAAGTGGACTCTACAAAGGTTAATACTTGTTTAGAGATTATTAAATTATATCATGCTGCTAATGATTATGATTTAGCTTTAAAATATATTGAACAAAGCGAAAAACTATCTAAAGATTTAAATTACAATAAAGGGCTTGCTGAAACATTATATTTAAAAGCCTTAATTACTGCAAAAAAAGAAGAACATATTAAGGCAATTAATTACTATACTAAAGCTAAACGTTTATATACTGATTTAAATGATTCTTTAATTATAGCTAAAATTAATAGCAAATTAGGGGTTCTTAAAATTAAAACAGGGAATTATAGAGAGGGAATTGTAGACGCTTTATCTGGTATTCAGGAATTAGAACATAAAAAGTTATACAGAGATTTAGCTTATGCCTATAAAAATTTAGCCAAAGCCTATCAATACACTAATGCTTTAGATGATGCTATTATTTATTATTTAAAAAGTTTAGAGAAAGATAACCTCCTTAAAGATTCTATAAATATTATAGTTTCTAGTAAAAATCTAGCAGACCTTTACTTAAAAAAACAAGAGTTTAATGATGCTATAGGTTATTATACTGGAGCTTTAGAGTATATTAAAAGAACAGATACCGTTTTAAAGGCTCAAATTTTCCCCAAATTGGGTAAAGCTTATGTTAAAACAAAACGTTATGCTCTTGCAAAAAAAACACTTAATGAAGGGCTTAAATTAAATAGAATACTAAAAAACGACAATGGTATTCTTATGTCATTAAATAATTTAGGAGCATTGAGTTTTTTGACTAAAAATTATGTTGAAGCTGATGATTATTTACTGGAGGCAGGAAATATTGGAAGAGTTATAGATAACAGAGAGGAACTATTAAGTACGTATCTTTTACACAAGACATTAGATTCTACAACTAATAACTTTAAACGTGCTTTTGCCTGGCAAAGGGAGTACTATAAATTAAAAGATAAAATTGAAATTAGTAAAAAGGAGACCATTTCTAATACTATTGTTAAAGCTATTAACGATTCTATTAATGTTGCTGCATTAGCGCAAAAACCTATTACCAACATCAAAACACCTCCTAAAGCTGCTGTAGTAGTAGATAATAAAGAAAACATTAGTAGGTTAAAGCTTGTATTTTATACTTTACTAGCCGCCTTTGCAATTGCGCTTATATTTTTTGTACCTGCATATTTAAAGCGTAACAACCAATTAAAGTATACTAGAGAGTTAGAAGAAAAAAACCAAAAGATAGAACAGCAAAACGAAGCCATTTTAGAGCAAAGTAAATACTTAGAGAGTATTAATCACGTTAAAGATAAACTGTTTTCTATAGTTTCACATGATTTAAAAGATTCTTTAACGTCTACTCAAGGTTTTATAGACTTGCTTAAGGAGGGTTCTCTTTCTGATGAAGAATTTAATAGTTTATTGCCTGAATTAAGTGATAATGCTAACAATGCATCCTTATTACTTTTTAATTTACTAAACTGGTCTAAATCGCAAATGCAATCTCTAGAAGCAAAGCCTTCTTTATTTGATATTCAGGAAGTTTTTGAAGATAAATTAAAACTCGTTGAGCAAAAAATTATAACTAAAGGTATTAATTTAATAAATAATACAACACGCGAATATGTATTTGCTGACAGAAGTATGGTAGAAATCATCATTCAGAATTTATTGGCTAACGCAGTAAAGTTCTGTGAAAATGGCGACTCTATTACGATTAATAATAAAACTAGTGTAAATAGCAAAGCGATTATAAGTATTGCAGATTCTGGTATTGGTATTTCTAAAGAAAATCAGGATAAGTTATTTAATGATAAAGCCTTCTCTACTGTTGGCACCAATAATGAAAAAGGTACTGGCTTAGGGTTAACTATTTGTAAAGAAATGGTAGAACTTAATCAAGGACGCATTTGGGTGGATAGTGAGCTTAAAAAAGGTAGCACGTTTTATATTGAGCTACCCAAAAGTAAAACTGGTTATTCGTTATTAAATTAATTTATGTACGATATAATTATCTACGTTTTATTAGGGTTATCTGTGGGTTATATTGGTGGTTATGCTGGTATTGGAGGCGGACCTTTTCTCGTTTCTTTTTTAGTTATTGTCATGGGTATGTCTCAGTTAATGGCACAGGGAAATATTTTAACGATGATGTTAGGCCCTATGAGTCTTCTGGGAGTGCTATCGCTTTATGGCTATGTAAAAAAACTATGGGGTAGTATAATTGTTGGTGTTTTTGCTTATTGTTTGTTTTCTTACTTTGGTGCAATTGGAGCATTCTATTTAGGAGAAATCCATTTATCTACTTATTTTGCAATTCTACTTATAGT
>NZ_JBSHNS010000290.1:0-12773 GCF_053601635.1 Pontimicrobium sp. MEBiC01747 | reverse complement strand
TATTAATGCTCTAAAGGTTAATTTTGAACCTTTTTTTTGTTTCTAGTTTTAATTTTGAGTCCAATTCAAAACAATAATAGAATGCATTTTTTATATAGGGTCTTATGTATAAGTCTTGTTTTTACTTCTTGCAATAAAACTATCAGCGAAAAAAAACAGACCAAGCCTAATGTGCTTTTACTTTATATGGACGATTTGCGTCCAGAATTGGCAAGTTATGGCGCTTCGCAAATACAATCGCCAAATATTGATGCTTTAGCAGAAAAAGGTGTAAAATTCACAAACGCTTATTGTAATGTGCCAGTTTGTGGTGCTTCGCGAGCCAGCATGCTTACAGGAATGTTGCCGACTAAAAACCGCTTTTTAAATTATAATACGTTTGTAGAAAAAGAAACGCCTAATGCTATAACGCTTCCGCAGTTATTTAAAAATAATGGCTATACTACTATTTCTAACGGAAAAATATACCATCATTTAGACGATAGGGAAAACGATTGGGACGACCTCTGGCGCCCATATGCCTTTGATAAAAACAATCAAGGATTGGCACCAACAGATTATTGGCAATCGCTTTGGAAAGATTATCAACTACTAGAAAATATTTCGGAATATAAAAAAACAAATACAGGACCAGCCTATGAAAAAGCACCTGTAAACGATTCCATTTATATAGATGGTTTACTCACTGAAAAAGTAATTAGAGATATTAAAAAGCTTAAAAAAACTAACAAGCCTTTCTTTTTGACTGCTGGATTTATTGCGCCTCATTTACCATTTAACGCACCAAAAAAATATTGGGATTTGTATGATAAAAATAGAATTAAACAGCCAGAGAATTATAATTACATTCCAAAAAATGCGCCAAAAATGTCTATTAGCAATTGGCCAGAAATGCGAGCATATTCTAATATTCCTAAAAAAGGACAAGTATCAGATAGTTTAGCAATTAACTTAATTCATGGGTATTATGCAACCGTAAGTTACACTGATGCACTCATTGGAAAAATTTTAAAGGAACTAAAAATAGCTGGATTAGCTAAAAATACTATCGTAGTATTAGTCTCAGACCATGGTTATAATTTACAGGAACATACGCAATGGGCAAAGTTTACTAATTATAAAACATCAACCAAAGTGCCGCTTATTATTTATAATCCACTTACAAAAAACAAGGAAGACACTAACGCTTTAGTTGAGTTGGTAGATGTTTATCCGACATTAGCAGAGTTATGCGGTTTAGAAATTCCAGAAAACCAATTAGATGGAAAAAGCATGGTCTCTATACTTCAAAATCCAAAATTAAAAGGGAAAGACCATATTTTTATTAAAAAAGGGAATGGTTATACCCTGCAAACACCAGAGTTTAGCTATACCGAATTTATCAAGCCAGAAGATAACACTGTAATCACTTCTATGTTGTACGATCACAGAACTGATGAAGATGAAAATGTAAATGTTGTGGATGAGCAAAAATATCAAGATATAGTCATCAGTTTAAAAAACATTTTGCACACTAAATATAAAATGAATGTATTATGAAACAAAGTATAATTTTTAGCATCTGCATTTTTACATTGTTTATGAGTTGTAATAGTGCAAAACAAAAAACAGAAATAGTAACTAGTAAACCTTATGAAGAAATGGAGGTTCACACAATAGGTAATGAGAATTTAAAAGTGTCTATAAAAACAAAAGGAGCAGAGTTAACAAGTATTAAAGCAGATGCAACAGAATATTTATGGCAAGGGAATCCAGAATTTTGGAATAGACAATCGCCAATACTGTTTCCAATAGTTGGACGATTAAAAGACCACGAATACACCTTTGATGGTAAAACCTATAAATTACCACAACACGGTTTTGCACGAGATTATGATTTTACGGTTGTTAATAAAACTAATCAAAGTATCACTTTCGAGCAAACTGCATCAAAAGTATCAAAAGCTATTTATCCTTTCGATTTTGTACTACAAATAACATATACTATTAACGGGAAATCGTTAGACGTTGATTATTTGGTTAAAAATCCATCAGCAAGTGATGAATTATATTTTTCAATTGGTGCGCACCCAGCATTTAATTGCCCAATTGAGAAGGGGCAAAAACGTAGTGAATACCAATTGGTTTTTAATACAGATGATATGCCAAAGACACAAGATAAAATAGATGGATTATATATAGATCAATGGACGCAGTATTTTACAGAGCCTGGTATATTAGAGTTACCAGATACAGTTTTTGATGAAGGTTCTTTAACTTTCAATTCTAATCCGTTTTCAAAAGTGACGTTGGTTTACAAGCCAACTAACAAAAAGTATTTAAGTGTTACGTTTAAAGAATTTCCATATTTAGGTATATGGTCAAGTAAAAACAACTCACCTTTTGTATGTATAGAACCTTGGTTTGGGATAGCAGATCATATAAATCATAATAAAGATTATAAACAAAAAGAAGGCATTATAAAATTAGAGGCTAATGAAACTTTTAAAAGTCGGTATACCATAGAAATACTTTAAAAACCAACGTTAAATTTATTCAGAAGCATAAATATATATCACAAAAATATAACAAAGTCTAATTTTTGATTATTAACGAACCTAAAGATTATTAATAAATTCTATTTTTAATAAAATTATAAAACTAATGAAAACCATAAAGTTATGCCTAACACTTTGTTTCCTATTATTAACATGCATATATTCTTTTGCGCAAACGACTTATTATGTCGATCAGCAAAACGGATTAGATTCTAATAATGGAACATCAACTTCAACAGCATTTCAAACATTTACTAAAGCAAAAAATAGTGTTTCGGCAGGAGATACAATTGAAATAATTGGAGAGTATAAAAATCCAAGTTACAATGCGAGTTATTCTTACTCTGCCGAAAACGATTCACATTTATGGCATTCAGAAAACACAATAAGAGTACACAATCTAAACGGTTCAGCAGGAAATTTTATTACTATAAAAGCTTATGATAGCAATACGATTTTAAAAGGAGATGGCGCAAACATTTTTAGAGTTACCAACAGTTCGTATTTAAAAATTGAAGATTTTAATATTCAAGGCGAAGTAGATAACATTCCTTTAAGCATTGCAAATGCTTTACAGTTTGTGTATATTATAGATGACAGTAATTTACAAGGAACAGTTACTGCACCAGATGCTACAGACATTAAATTTAGAAATGAAGACGAAACAAATGATACTGATGATGTGGTCGAGGAGACAGATACCTATACAGATATTAGTGCGCTAACAGTAGTAAGGCCATCATATATAGATACTAGAGGCTTATACATTAGTAATTCAAATAATATTAAAATTACTAGCAATACAATCCATCATACCCCTGGTGGTGGTTTAAGAGTTTCTGATAGTAAATTTATAGACATTGAAGAAAACGAAATATACAGATGCTCTGCTAAATCGTATTCTGGTACACACGCACTCGTAGTCACTAAAACAGAACCAATAGGGACTAATGCTTATAGTATTAATATTTTAAGAAATAAAATTCATCACAATTATAACGAGCAATACTCGTGGGCACCTACAAAAACGATTATTACACCACGAATAGATGAAGGTAAAGGGATATCACTACAAAGAAACAATACATCTTCTTGGACTAATGGTAGCGGCCGTATTTTAGTAGCCAATAATTTGTGCTATTGGAATGGATTTAGTGGTGTACATACTAACGATGGTAATAGAATCGATTTTATTAATAACACTTGTTATATGAATTCTTACACCAATACTGTAACATACGCTGGAGAAGAACAAAGAGGCAATAATATTGGTATTAGTGCTCAAGGAAGTGACGATATTAAAATCATTAATAACATTTCGGTTATTGATACAGATTGGAATGCCTTTGCGCTTGCAGCTGGAGGAACAACTAACTTAGTGGTTACAGACAATATTATTTTTGGTGCCAATGGTACAGTAAATGAAGATTCAGATATAACAGCAGTAGATGAAGATACAACAATTGCAGATCCGTTATTTATTAACGCAGGAGATGAAAATGCAAGTAGTTATGATTTTGGCTTAAATTCAAATTCACCAGCAATTGGTATTGCAGATTCTGCTGAAGCACCAACGGATGATTTTTTTGGTGCTACAAGAGATGTTACCCCAGATTTAGGAGCAATAGAATATCAATCTACATTATCTGTAGGCGAGCAAGAATTGAATACAATGTCTGTGTTTCCTAATCCGTTTCAAGATCAAATTACTATCCGTAAAGCTGAAATTTCTTCAGAAAATATTACGTTATATACTATTTTAGGGCAGAAACAAACGTTTAATTTTCAATCGAGTACAAATTCAATAACTTTAAAATTGAATAATTTACCTAGCGGAATATATGTATTAAAAATAGGCTCGATTGCCAAAAAAATTGTAAAGCAATAAATGCCAAAACGTAAGTTTTTACTTGTATTAAAAGGTCGTATAGTTTGCTTATTCATTACTGTGTTTGCATTTGCATTGTCTTCGCGCAAAACTTTAGAAACCAAAACGGGTAGTTTAGAAACGTATTTAAAAAAAGAAAACCTTATTCCTTGGACTATAGTTGGTTTTGATGTTAAAGAACATACACCACAACAGCCTTAGAAATTTCAAAAAAAATAAGAACTTCTATTCATTAAATTCTGGAAACGTATTATGTCTATAAAATTAAAATAGTCTGTTTTTTTATCAAATTTAAAAAAGCACTAACTATAGATGTGTTATTTATTAAAATTACTACAAATGCCCTGTATTGCTAATGAATTCACAATTATTAAACGTTATCAGACAATAATGAAACCATTTTTAGCGTCTTTTTTTTCAATTTTACATCACTTAAAACAACTACTATATGAAAACCAAGTTTTTACTCTATTCAATTTTAGCAATCGTTTTTATTTTCTCGTGCGAAGATGACGACGAAAATTTAAATGGAACAGGTATAGTAAATTTCACTTTAGATGAACTAGTTGAAATTGAAAACGCAACAATTCCATTAAATATTAATTTAGGTGTAGACACTTTTAATCATGGTGGCGGAACTGTTGATGTTTCAATTTCTGGTGCAAACTACGGAACAGATTACGAAACAAGTGGTGGTAGTGCAAATTTTAGTATTGAAATTGGACAAGGTAGTTTGTCGAGCTCATTTAGCTTAACACCAATAGATAATGATACTATAGACGGTAACCTAAACCTAACCATTACAATTACAAATGCAACAGGTGCTTTAACTTTAGGCGAAAATACAACACTACAGTTTACTATTTTAGATGATGATGATCCCTTGATTGCAATAGTAGGTTTTGAAAATACAACAGGTACTTTACAAGAAAATGATGCAACTAATTATTTAATAAATATACCTTTTAATCAAGCCTCTACAGATGGTGGTACAATTACTATAACAGCTTCAGGCGATGCCGTTTTTGGTACAGATTATACAGTTGTAAACCAAACAGCTAGCCCATTTACTGTAACAGTTCCTGCTGGAGCAACATCAGCAAGTTTTGAAATGACTGCAATAGACAATACCGTTTTTGCAGCAAATAAAACAGCAACCTTTACAATAACAGAAGTAACAGGTGGTTTGGCAACAGGTGTAACAACAGCGACTACCATAACGATAGAAAATGATGATTCGCCACCAAATCCAGTAATAGATTTTGATGCGGCAAACACATTAACTTACAATGAAGATGCAGGAACAATCACATTAAATTTCAATTTATCAGGAGCAACAACAGCAGATGCAACAATAGAATTAACAGCTTCAGGTACAGCAGATACTTCCGATTTTAACTTTGGAGGAAGTAATAGCCCATATTCGTTTGTTATTCCAGCTGGTTCAACAACAGCAAGTGTGGACATTACAATTGTTGATGACATAGATACAGAAACAGATGAAACTATAGTTTTAGATATAACTTCAGTTTCTGGTGGTTTAGACACTGGAGTTAATTTACAACAGCAGACACTAACCATTACAGATAATGATACTGTTGCAGCTTTTAATTATGTAGAAACTTTTGAAACTGTTGCAGATTTAGAAGCTGCAGGTTTTAACGCCTTTTTACTATCGGCTCAAGACTTACCAAGTAGTAAAAAATTTAAGTATAATATGAACGCTGGTAAATATGCAGATGTTGATGATGTCACTCAAGATTCCGATACAGGTTTGGTTGTTTTTTATAATACTACTCAAAACGGAAATGGTGTTTTAGATAACGTAGTTATAACACCTCAAATGCAAGTTACAGGAAATGTAGATGTATCTATAGATATAGCATATTCACAAGCTCCTGCAGTAAATAATGCAGTAGTAACATTTTATTACTCAGAAGTATATGATGGTACAGAGACTTGGAATCAAGCAGATTGGACAGAAATAGGAACAGAAACTGCTGCCGATATGAATACTGAAGGGATAGCTATAGGTGATTACAAAAGAAAAGTAATGAACATAACCCCTAATGCAAACTTCTATATAGCTGTTAGAGTTAACCAAACTATAGATAACACGTTTACTAAAACACAATGGCGTTTAGATAACTTTAAAGTAAATAATTAAACAAAATAATATTATGAAAAAAATAATTTTTGCGCTAATAATGCTAATTGGGTTTTCATTTTCTGGTTTTTCTCAATCAGATAAAATGAAAGAAAAAGCAAATCAAAAAATCAAAAAAATAAATTCTCAAATTACTAAGGGAAATGAGAGCGTTGCTTTAACTAATGAGCAAAAGGAAAAGATTTATGCTTTAGAAATTGAAAAGCTTAAAAAAATTAAAAGCTTGAGAAAAGAGATTAAAGATAAGTCTGTACTTAAAGAAAAAATTAAAGCTTTAAATAAAGAAGAAGGTAAAGAAATTTCACAAAACATCTTGACAAAAGAGCAAAAGGTGGCTAGAAGAATAGCTAAAAAAAAGAGTGAAGAATAATAAATGCTCATTAGTAGCAAAAACCGAATAAAATAAATTATTAATTAACTACTAAATTAAATATTATGAAAAAAATTACATTATCAATAGTCTTAATTTTGCCGTTACTAGGTTTTAGCCAAGTAGTTGCAAATGGAACTTTTGATACAGATACTAGTAACTGGGTTGAACAACAAAGTTCAACTTTATCTCATAGTACAGACGATGCTAGTGGAAGCGGAACATCTGGATCTATGCAAATCGTAGCAGGAGCAGCTACAAATACAGGAGCTAAATCTAACCCGAACACTCAACCAGCTATGGCTGGATCGTATTTGTTAAAATTTAAAGTAAAAGGTACAGCAGGAAATAAAATACAAGGATCATTATTTCAAGGATCAGTACTTCCTGGATCTCAATATACAATTCAAACAACTGGTGTTTGGGAAGATTACTCAACAACATTTACAGGTATTACAACAGCAAACATGAATATAAGAATATTAGGGAAAACTGCTAGTGCTACATACCTAGTAGACGATGTTGAATTTGTTGAGTTGGTAACTCAAGATACTTGGGTTGCAAATTCTAATTTCGAAGCAACTTCTAGTTGGACAGCTACAGGTACACCAACCGAAGCGACTGCCTCTTTCAATACAACAACACCGCAAGAAGGCTTACAAGCTGGGCAATTGACATTTATTGCTAATCAAACAGAAAATCAATTTTTAGATAATACAATGAATGATTTTGGTGAAACAGTTACCCCTACAGAAATAAACACAACTTTTTGGGTAAGATCAAGTAATGCAGACCTTGCCGTTCAAGTTGTTTTTGATTTATTTGATGAAGCTGGAACAAAAATAACTGGGGCTAATACAGGTGTTTATAATATTACTGCTGCAGATACTTGGGAAGAAGTTACATTCACTAAGCCTATTACAAATGCCTTTAATCAAATTAAATATAGATTAAAAGTAAGAAAGCAATCACCTGCAAATTCAGGAGATGTTATTCTTTTTGATAATATAACAGCAAGTTTTTCGTATCCTACTTTAAGTGCACCAACTTTTGAAGAGAACCTTACTTTTAAGATCTATCCAAACCCTGTGAAAGATGAATTAAAAATTACTAATAGTGGTCAAATTTCAAATATTGATATTTATAATATTACTGGACAAAAAGTGTTGTCTAACAATAAATTAATTAATAATATCTTGGATGTTTCGTCTTTAAATTCGGGAATTTACCTTTTAAAATTAGAAGATAAAAAAGGTCAAGTTACTACAAAAAAATTAATAGTAGAATAAACTATTTATTGTAATTATTATAAGTCCAGTTAAATAATATTCTGGACTTTTTTTATTAAATAAAATATCAAACATATGCTTGCAATTGCTTCTTTTGTTGGATTTACGGCCGTAGTAGCTGTTATTTCGTATTATGCTACTCGTAAAACCGATGAAACTACCTCAGAGGGGTACTTTCTTGGAGGAAGAAGTTTAACAGGTGTCGTTATTGCAGGTTCATTACTATTAACCAATTTATCTACCGAGCAAATTGTAGGGTTAAATGGTTCTGCTTATAAAGAAGGTATTTTGGTTATGGCCTGGGAAACTCTTGCAGCTATTGCAATGGTAATTACGGCACTTTTTCTATTACCAAGGTATTTAAAAGGAGGTATAGCTACTATTCCTACATTTCTTGAAAGACGTTACAATAAAATAACAAAAGCATTAACCTCAGGCTTGTTTTTAACAGGTTATGTTGTTGTATTGCTTCCAATAGTTTTATATTCTGGTGCTTTGGCTATTAATGCAATGTTTGATGTGCCAGAATTGCTAGGTGTTTCTAAAACTACAGCATTATGGATTTCAGTTTTTACTATTGGCATAATAGGATCTATTTATGCTATTTTTGGAGGGCTAAAAGCAGTTGCTGTTTCAGATACAATTAATGCAGTTGGTCTTTTAATTGGAGGTTTATTAATTCCGTACTTTGGATTAAAGGAGATTGGAGAAGGTCGTATTTCAGAAGGAATTTCAATATTAATGAATAGTAATCCAGAAAAATTTGATTCTATAGGAAATGCAGATTCATCTATTCCATTTGCAACAATTTTTACAGGGATGATGTTAGTTCAATTATTTTATTGGGGAACAAATCAAGCTATTATACAACGAGCATTAGGAGCAAAGAACCTAAAAGAGGGGCAAAAAGGATTATTGTTAGCTTCTTTTATAAAAATTTTAGGACCATTAATTGTAGTGGTTCCAGGTATAATTGCATTTCATTTATTTCAAGGCGGATTAACAAACCCAGACGAAGCGTATCCAGAATTAGTAACCAGAGTATTACCAACCTCATTAGTTGGTTTTTTTGCTGCAGTATTGTTTGGTGCTATTCTTAGCTCATTTAATAGTGCTTTAAATAGTTCTGTAACATTATTTTGTGTAGATATTTATAAAGCGTTTTTTAATAAAGAAGCATCAGAAAAGCAAGTCGTAAAAGTGGGCAGACGCTTTGGCGTTTTGCTAGCATTATTAGCAATGTTTGTTGCTCCTTTTATAGCAAATGCACCAGATGGATTATTTGGTTATTTACAAGAAATAAACGGATGCTATAGCATACCAATTTTAACTATAATTGTAGTTGGATATTTAACTAAACGTGTACCAGCTAAAGCTGCAAATATTGCTATTGTTTTAGGTGCAGCTTTATATATAATTAGCCAATTTATATTAAAGCCTTATGTTTTTGGAAAAGATAATTATCCTCATTTTCTCCACGTAATGGCAATTTTGTTTGTGTTGAATGTTATTGTAATGCTAATAATAGGTAAGCTTTCACCAAGAACTGTGGACTATGAACAAAAATTTACACAAGAGGTAGATATAACGCCTTGGAAACATGCTAAACTTGTAGGGGTAATTGTAGTAATAATTGTGGTTACGTCATTTATTTATTTTTCATAAAGTTTAAAAAGACAGATGTCGCTTAATTTAATAGAAAAAGAAACTTATAATTGTTAAGTCAAAAGTATGAGGGATTTATTTACTAGTATTAAAGATTAATACTTAAACTTAGCAAGAATACTTCTTACATCGCTATTATCTTTTTGCTTAATTAAAAAGGGCTCCAATTGCTCTTCATGTGTTATCTGTTCGCTTTTATCTATAAAACCATACCCTAAATATACTCCGTTTTTTATAATAACAAATGCCTCTTCTTCAGGAGTTCTGCCTTTTTCTTTAATAATACGGTCTTGACTTTTATTTATAATATCGCAAATAGCATTAGTAACACGTTCATTATAAAGCTCTACAGACTCGTCTCCTCTACAAATGCCATTACAATTAGTAATAGCATGATGAGAACAAAAGTCTACACCCTCTTGTAAGTGGCAAAATTTAGGACACAAATTAAACTGCTCGCAAACACGTTCTAAAAACAATCTAATATCGCGCACACTGTACAATGTAATAATAGGTTTGGGTGTGGCTTTTGCTGCATTAATGGCTAAATGCATAACATTATTTCTATCTTGGTAGCTAAAAATAGAATAGCCTTTTGGTGTCCGTTTAGAGGCCTTATTATATTGAGGAAAATGATGCTTAATAGCTGCATCTTCCATTAATAAAGCCAGTAACTCGCTACCAGATAATTCAAAATCAATATCTGCCGTTTCTCTAACCATATCTAAAGATTTTTGCGCTTTGCTGTAAAAATGACTCAAAACCCTTTTTTTAATATCTTTAGCCTTTCCAACATATATAATTGTGCCTTTTTTATTTTTAAAATAATAAATACCAGCAGCGTTTGGCAAGGCATTAAATACCTTATTAGGTAGGTTAGGAGGTAAGGTTGCCTGTTTATTGTTTTTATTTAAAAAATCTTTAAAAATAGGGTCTGCATTTTCCTGTTTCTGTAGAAGTTTAAATAAAATAACAGTGGCTTCTGCATCACCGCGAGCACGATGTCTGTCTACAAGATTTATGTTTAGAGCTTTGCATAATTTTCCTAGGCTATAACTACGGTGTCCAGGTATTAATTTTCTACTTAAACGAACAGTGCAAAGTTTTTTGCGAGTAAACGCTATACCTAATAATTTAAACTCACCTTGTATAACATTATAATCAAAATTAACATTATGAGCCACAAATATGGCATCTTTGGTAATCTCTAAAATAGTATCTGCTATTTCAGAAAATTCTGGAGCATTAGCAACAGTGCCATTATCTATACCAGTTAAAGCAGTAATATGCTCTGGAATAAAACAATTTGGGTTTACAAGCGATGTAAACTCATCTACAACAACATTACCATCGTATTTAAAAATAGAAATCTCAGTAATACGGTTACTGCGTCCAGAGGTTTCAACATCTATAATAGTATATAACAAATCTTCTTTTTTTAGCAGGATAAAGATACAGGATTTAATAAGTAAATAGAAAAGAATTTAAACAACTGTTCTAACTCTTCGGTTTAGAATAAACGTATTTAAAAATTAATAAAAAGAATATATTTTGCCATATACATTATACAATAAATAAAGGAGTCGTATTATTGTATTAATATAATAGAACAAACTAAATTATGACAGCAAACATGCTAATAGTAATCGCTTCAATTTTTGGTGCTTTAGGCATTATTTTAGATGCTTTTGGTGCTCATGCACTTAAAAAACAATTTACACCAGAGCAAATGCAAAGCTTTGAAACAGGTGTTAAATACCAAATGTATCATGCTATTGTACTCTTAATTTTAGGATTTCAATTGCCTATGGAAACGACGTTAGAGTATGCAATTGTTTGGTGTTTTTGTATAGGCATCGTTTTATTTTCGTTTAGTATTTATGGGTTATGTATTTCTTCGGCTAAAGGAAATAAAATTAAAATTCTAGGGCCAATTACACCAATAGGTGGTTTATGCTTGTTAACAGGTTGGATACTGTTATTGGTTCATTTTATTTAAAAAAAGCTGAAAAACTCGCTATGCATGTTGGTGTAATCTATTATTAGAAGATTATTGTCAGTTCGAGTGCAATTCCCTTTTGGGAATTTAGTATCGAGAACGATTTGAGTTATAAAACTTCTCGATACAATTTCTCGTACCTCGAAATCACTCGAACAGACAACATTTAGATTAATAAAAAAGAAGTACATTTAACCCTAAATATAATATTGAATATCCGTAATCCATCATAAAATCTACTGTCACCCTAAACTAGTTTCAGGTTCTCACCATGAAGCATCTATGTTTTTAGATGTTATATGATACAGCAACAAGTTCAGCATGACGTTATGTAGCATTATCATACAAAACGAATAATCAAATATTAAATAGACACAAACAAATTATTAATGAATATGATGAATAAAATTTTAACCCTACTATTGTTCTGTTTTCTTTTTAACTGTAATAACAACTCTAAAAAAACAAAAGAAGTAATAGAAGAAGTACAACAAGAGCAAGAAGTGAAACTAGTAAAAGAAAAGAAGGCAGTTAAACCTATTAAACAAATACATAATATCCCTTTTCTTACAGATATAAAAACTTTAGAACAAGATACAAGTGCAAACCCTATCGAAAATTTTAAAAAGACAGCTACAACCAAGGCTAATAAAAGTATTGTACTAACTAAGGCCAATATAAAAACAGCTTTAGAAGATGCTAAACAATACAAGCATACCGTAATAGTAGTAGGGACACATACTATTGTTAAGGTTATAAATTATGCTAATTGTAAAGTATCTGCATCTTGGGGTGCATGCATGCCTTATGTAAAAGGTTATGTGAAAAAAGGAGATTTACAACCAAAAATCGACTATG
>NZ_JBSHNS010000289.1:0-833 GCF_053601635.1 Pontimicrobium sp. MEBiC01747 | reverse complement strand
ATCTGGTTTATATTTTGTGTCTTTTGCTACAGTAAATTGGATAGATGTTTTTACTAGGCAAGTTTACTTTAATGTATTAGTTGATAGTATAAATTATTGTAGAAAAGAAAAAGGTATGGAGTTGTATTGTTATTGTTTTATACCAAGCCACATCCATTTAATATTTAGATCAAGTAATAACCAACCTTCAGAATTACTTAGAGATTTTAAACGTTATACCTCAAAAAAGGTTATGAAAACTATAGAGAACAATCCGCAAGAGAGTCGTAGAGAATGGTTATTATGGATGTTCGAAAGAGCAGGTAAAAAGAATACAACAACAACTAAACACCAATTTTGGCAACATCATAATAAACCAATAGAACTATGGAGTGAACAGGTAATAAAACAAAAAATAGATTATATACATAATAATCCTGTAGAGGCTGGTTTTGTAGTAAATGCTATAGATTGGAAATATTCTAGCGCAAGGAATTTTCAAGATGACAATACAGTTTTAGAAATAGATAACGTTGGATTTTTTGGATGAACTTCCTTAAAAAGGAAAACTTCTACATCCCTGTAAAAGTTTCCTTTTATATTTTTCACTCTTACCGCCACTAGTTACAAACTAGCGGTAGCGGGGGGCAGAAACGAATCGAAAATTTAACCAATGTATTGCTAAACTTGGGTGTGGTAGATAGTAATGATAATAAAAAACACTTCAAATACTGTATTTAAAGCGTTTTTATTGTTTTACTAAAAGAGATTCTTAAAGTATAAGTATCTCCTCTACTTTTTTATATATTTTCATTACTTCAATGAACTTATAGATAACTTGATCTTTATTATAT
>NZ_JBSHNS010000288.1:0-10941 GCF_053601635.1 Pontimicrobium sp. MEBiC01747 | reverse complement strand
ATTTAAAACTATTATTTATTTAATAGTTTTACGTGAATTCTTATTTTTGCTTTTCAATTAAAAAGAATAGATGAAGACAATTCAATTTAGAGAAGCAATAGCTGAAGCGATGAGCGAAGAAATGCGCAGAGATGAAAGCATTTATTTAATGGGGGAGGAAGTCGCAGAATATAACGGTGCATACAAAGCATCAAAAGGAATGTTAGACGAGTTTGGACCTAAACGTGTTATAGATACACCAATTGCAGAGCTTGGTTTTGCAGGTGTAGCAATTGGTTCTACTATGACGGGTAATAGACCTATTGTAGAATACATGACATTTAACTTCTCTTTAGTTGGAATTGATCAGATTATAAATAATGCAGCTAAGATTAGACAAATGTCTGGTGGGCAGTTTAAATGTCCAATTGTATTTCGTGGGCCAACCGCTTCTGCTGGACAGTTAGCAGCAACGCATTCTCAAGCTTTTGAAAACTGGTTTGCAAATACACCAGGATTAAAAGTAGTAGTTCCCTCTAACCCTTATGACGCAAAAGGACTATTAAAATCTGCCATTCGTGATGATGATCCAGTAATTTTTATGGAAAGTGAGCAAATGTATGGCGATAAAGGTGAAGTGCCAGAAGGAGAATACACTATTCCATTAGGTGTTGCAGAATTAAAAAGAGAAGGAACAGATGTAACTATTGTTTCTTTTGGTAAAATTATAAAAGAAGCTTACAAAGCAGCAGACGAATTGGCTAAAGATGGAATTTCGTGCGAAATTATAGATTTACGTACAGTAAGACCTTTAGATAAAGCTGCAGTTTTAGCATCTGTTAAAAAAACTAACCGTTTAGTAGTTTTAGAAGAAGCATGGCCATTTGGAAATGTATCAACAGAGTTAACATACATTGTACAATCTGAAGCATTCGATTATTTAGATGCTCCTGTTGTAAAAATTAACACAGCAGATACTCCTGCACCATACTCTCCAGTATTGTTAGCAGAATGGCTACCAAATAGTGAAGATGTTGTTAAAGCTGTTAAAAAAGTAATGTACAGATAGAATTGTACTAATAAATAATATTTTTTTACGTTATTTAAACTTCATTAGCACGATTGTTGATGAAGTTTTTCTTTTTAAAACCATTACATGAATAGATATAAATTACTGTTTTTCTTTTTTTGCTTCGGATGCCTTTCCGTTTTAGCGCAAACAAAAGTTAGTGGCTACGTTTTTGATGAATACGATTTACCTGTAGCCTATGCCAATATTATATTTAAAGGAACAAGTAAAGGAACAATTACGGATGAAAACGGAAAATTTTATTTAGAAAGTGATGAAAACCATGACACACTTGAAGTCTCTTTTATAAGTTACGAGACTCAAACTATTAAGCTAGAAAAACGTGTAAATTATAATTTAAAATTCACTTTAAAAGAAGCTGTTGCGGCTTTAGATGAAGTGGTAATTGTATCTGGGAAACAGCCTAAAAAGAATAATCCAGCCATTGATATATTAAGGAAAATATGGGCAAACAAACGTAGTAATGGCTTAAAACAATACAAACAATACCAATACGATAAATACGAAAAAGTAGAGTTCGACCTTAATACAATAGACAGTTCGGTTATAAAAAGTAAGCTATTTAAAGGGATGGAGTTTGTGTTTGACCAAGTTGATACCTCTAAAGTAACGGGGAAAACGTACTTGCCAATGTTTATTAATGAAAAATCTAGTGAGGTATACGGAGATAATGTAACAAAACAAAACAGAGAAATATTAAAAGGTAATAAAAACTCTGGGTTTAGCAATAATCAAGTGATTATAGATTTTGTAGACGACTTATATTCTGATTACGATGTTTATAATAACTATTTAAAATTTTTCGATAAAAGCTTTACAAGTCCAATATCTAGAACAGGAATACAAACCTATAACTATGTATTATCCGATAGTACTTTTATAGATAATAAATGGTGTTACAACATTATATATTACCCTAGACGTAAAAACGAACTAACTTTTAAAGGCGACTTTTGGGTGGCAGATACTACGTTTGCTATTAAAAGTATTAATATGCAAGCCTCTAAAAGCGCTAATATAAACTGGGTAAAAGAAATATATATAGAGCAAGAATTTGATGTCCTTAATGATTCTGTGTTTTTAATAAAGCGAGATTATTTTATGTCGGATTTCGCCTTTAACAAAAAGGAAAAATCTAAAGGAATTTACGGTAAGCGAACAACACTTTACGATAACTATAAATTTGATGTAGAAAAAGATCAAAAATTCTACAAAGAAAAAGTATACAGTTTCGATGAAGACCTATATAACCAAAGTGATGAATTCTGGGAGAAAAACAGAATGGAATCCTTAAGTAAGGACGAAAAAGGGGTCTATACTATGTTAGACTCTTTAAAGAAAACCAAGAAGTTTAAACGCTTATATAATTTAGGAAGCATTCTAGCATCTGGTTATATTGAATTTCCTGAGTTAAAATTAGATTACGGACCAATTTTTTCAACCTTTGGCTATAATGATGTAGAAGGCTTAAGACTACGAGGTGGCGGAAGAACCTATTTTGGGCAGAACGATTTATGGCGTATTGAAGGTTTTTTAGCTTACGGATTTAAAGATGATAAATTTAAATATGGTATTTCAGGAAAATGGCTACTCGATAAAAAGAGTCGTTTTATAATCTCTGGAGGAAATAGGAGAGATGTAGAACAAATAGGAGCCAGTTTAACAACATCTACGGATGTTTTAGGACGTAGTTTAGCTTCGTCATCGGTTGTAGGAACAGGTGTTAACGATAAGTTGACTAATGTTAACCTAACCACATTAGCCATAGAAGCAGAACCGTTTAGAAACTTTATAACTCGCCTTAGCGGAACCTATAGAACGTTAGAGTCGGCATCGCCAACCTTTAGTTTAGACTATTATACAGACGCAACACAAACAACTACAGAGTCTGAGATAAAACAATTTGAAACAGCCTTTTCATTATCGTATTTTCCTAAGCGAGAAATGACAGGCTTTGGTGTAGAACGCCGAACTAAAAATGATGACTTTGCTCGCCTATTTGCACAAGTAACACGAGGAGATAAAAGTATATTAAATGGAGACTTCGATTATACCAAATTACAATTCTCCTATTTACAACCTTGGGCCATTGGAGGTTTTGGTAGATTATATACTACAGTAGAAGTTGGTAAAACCTTTGGAGAAGTTCCGTTAGGTTTAATGAGTGTGGTACCAGGAAACCAAACCTATTTCTCTATTTATAACACATTCTCTCAATTAGATTTTTATGAATTTGTAACCGATGAGTATGCAACGCTACATGTAGAGCATAATTTTAATGGTCGTTTATTCTCAAGAATACCGCTCTTAAAAAAGTATAACCTAAGAGCCATTGCTGGGTTTAGAGCAGTTGTTGGAGATATTTCTCAAGCTAATAGAGATTTAAACGCTTCTGGATTAATCTATAAAGCACCTACAAAAGAAGCTTATTACGAATACAGTATTGGTATTGGTAATATTTTTAAAGTGTTTAGATTAGATTTCAACTTTAGAGGGAATTACTTAAACTCGCAAACCAACCCAGATGCCAGAAAATTTGGAGTTACTGGTAGTTTTGGATTTTATTTTTAACTTAAAAAGCGATTCTAAAACTAACATTTGGAGTTAATTTTAACGATAAGTTATCTATTTGTATCGTTTTTTCAGAATCTTCACGATTAACTTCGTAATAGCGATTAATAATGTTTTTTTGATTGGTTACGTTTTTAATACCTGCATTTATAGTACCCTTTGTTGTTTTAGAGAATTGAAAGGAATAACTTAAAGACGTATCAAAACGCATAAAACTTGGTAGATTTTCATTATTTGGTAAATCGTAATTAACAAAAGTATTATTACCATCTTGTATTGTCTCATTTCCATCTAAAGGTTTAGTAAAAGGTTGCCCAGATCGCCAGATGCCACCAAGAGCTATTTTTAAATTCTTTAGTATAGAGTAGTTAAAAGCTAAAGAAACAGAGTGTCTAATATCTACATTGTTTGGAAACATAGAAGGCGTAAATTGCTTAAACTCATAATCGTTTTTTGCATAAGTATAACTAAGCCATGCACTATAATTTTCTGCTGTTTTATTAGCTAAAAACTCTAACCCTTTTACGGTATAATTGCCAGAAGCATTAAGGAATTGAAAATTATTATAAAAGCCTTGATTTCTTGTCGTAATGCCTCCTACTAACTTATAAAATCCTTTAAGCTCCAAATTAAAATTATTTTGCTTAAAAAGAATTCCCATTGATCCCTGCTTACTTGTTGTTATTGGTATATCGTTTTCGTTAGCTAAAATCCAACGCCTGTTTTCTACACCTAAAAAATCATCCTGAAAATCTATTATTTGAGTTGCTGTTTGATTTTTAAATTGCCCTTCTAGCTTTAAAGAAAATTGATGAGATAGACGCTGACTTATATTAATGCGAGGCTCTACAAGCAGAAGTTTAAATTTTTGAAAATAATTAACACGAACACCACCTCTTAAATAGGTTGAACCATTATTATACTCGCCTTCAGTATATAAGGCATGATTTATTAACACCTCTTTATTAACACGATTAAAGAACGGGATAGAAACACTGGTTCTGTTTAATATACCCGTTTCATTAAATTGATAGCCTAAAAGTAAGTTGAACTGCTTGGACCATTTATAATTAATATTTAATTTCGCACCAGTCTCTAAGACTTCATTCCCTTGTAGTAATAATTGATTGGTTTCTTTTCTTAAATCTGAAGCCTCTACATTATATTTAGAATAATATGTAATGAATTCTGTCTTTAGTTTAGGAGACCAATGTGCCATCCAAGTAGCTCCTATACCAAGGTTTTCTTGTTTTAAATTACTCGATTTAGTAGATGTTTCGTTATCAGAGTTTATAGTCTCTGAGTAATCTAAAGTATTATTAATACCTATAATATTTGCCCTAATTTTATGATTATCGTTTATATTATATAATACTTTGGAAGTGTAATCATAAAAGTTAAAATTAGAAGCGGTTGTACCATTTTCAAGAGAAGTGTTAATGTCACTATCCTGAAAACTTCTATTAAAATAGTTTTCGTAAGTAGGTGTAGATAAAATGTCTGTAAAGGAACGTCTCCCCGAAACATGGAACTCAAGATTTTTGGTAATAGGAATTTCTAAAAATAAATCGGCACTTATTAAATTAATGCCAGCTCCACCAGAAAAAGTATTACTTATTTTGTTTTTAGTATACATATTTATAGTGCTAGACACCCCATCACTATATTGACTACTTGTACCATTTTTACTAACAATAACTTTATTAGTTAAATTAGGATTATATGCAGAAATAAGTCCAAAAAAATGACCAGAATGATACATTTTTATGTTGTCCCATAGCATCAAATTTTCATCATTAGAGCCACCACGAACGTTAATATTAGAAATACTTTCATCGGTACTTTCAACTCCTGGTAAAGCTTGTATGGACTGTAAAATATCGGGCTCTATTAAACCAGGAAGAATACCAAATTTTTTAGTGTTAAGTACAGTACTTCCATCTAATCGTGTTTGTAAACCTGTTGTTAAATATTTAGTAATATTTACCTCATTAAGCTCAACATCGTCTTCAATAAGTCTAATAATATTGCAATTATCTAGCTCACTTTTAAAAAGTGTGTTGGCATTAATACGTATACTTTTATAACCTAAATAGGAAATAAAAACGGTACTATTTAAAGGCACATTATCTAATTGAAATGCTCCAGAAAAATTACTAATAGTGCCTTTAGAAGTATTTTCTATAACAATAGATGTACCAGCCAAAGGCTGCTCGTTAGCACTGTTTTTTATAATGCCACAGATAGTAATAACTTTGTTTAAAACAGAAACAGTAATATAGCGTTCATCTAACTTTTTAAAGTTTAAAAGCGAGTTTTTGTTAAGATAAACAAGGGTTTGTTCAAGGTTTAAACGGTCTTTAGGAGGTGTTATATTTACATGAGAAACATCGTTAAAAGCATAGGAAAACTTTACATTAAACTTAGTCTCTGTGGTCTCTAAAAATGTTACAAGTGGTATTTGTTCTAATGCTACTTGACTAAAACAAAACTGTGTAATTATAACAAGTATGTAGACAAGGTGTTTATTCGCTTTCATATTTGTAAAAAGTAACCGTATTGCCATCAATTTTATAACTTAGTTTTAATGGTATAGTAACGGCTTGTAATGCAACTTCTTTGTTAGTATGAGAAAAAGAACCTGAGTATAAAATGCTTTTATCTATAGCTTTAGTAATAATATTAATATCGTAATAATTTTCTAATTCAGTAATAACGTGCTCTAAAGGTACTTTAACAAAGGTCGATTCTTTATTTAACCAAGAAGGCATTAGTGTTTTAAAATCACTAACAGGGTCTATATTACCATTAACAACCCTAAACGATTTTCCAGGAGTTAAAACCATATTAGTTTTGTTATAAGTAACAGAAACAGAGCCTTCATAACATTGCACTTCAAAATAATTTTTACGTTCTTTTACATTAAATTGTGTGCCAAGTACTTTTACAACACCTGCATTTGTGTCTACAGTAAAAAATTGGCCTTTACTAACCTTAAAAAAAGCTTCTCCTTCTAAATTTAAGTGTCTTTCTTTTTCCCATTCTTTAGCATTATAACTTAACTTAGAAACAGCATTAAGGGTTATTATTGAATTATCTGGAAGCGTTATAACTTCTGTTTCTGCAATAGCAGTATTAAAATTGGTGTTATTAGTATTAAATATAAAATAGCCAGCAGTTAATGCCACTATAAGTAGTGCAGCGTATTTGTAAAAGCGTGAAAAATTTAAAGACTTAGTTTTTGTCTTCGTTTTATGCTTTACTTTAAACTCTTCTAGCAGTTTATGTGCGTCAACTTTTGGAGCTTGCATTTGAGAACTATAATGCGCTATTTTTTCTAATACTTCAAAACCCTCTATTTGCTTTAGGTTTTTTACAGCATCATTAGAAAGTTCATTATCTAACCATTTTAATATGTCTTTTTCGTTTTTCATTTTATAATACCTTCAATTTTAGGACACTCACTATTTAAATTACCCTACCTTAATTTATATGTTTCCTATTGTTTGCTTTAATTTTGTCAAAGCAGAAGACATTCTTTTTTCTACTGCCTTTTGCGAAATACCCAGTAACTCTGCAATTTCTCTATATTTTTTACCTTCAATTCTATTTAGTAAAAAAACTTCCCTTTGTTTAACAGATAATAACGCGATGGCATTTTGTAATTTGGTTTTAAACTCTTCTTCTTCTAATAAATACTCTGGGTTTTGATTATTAATATCTACATAAGGAGCCGCTTTTGCATACTCTAATACAATTTTGTGATGTCTAATTTTATTTAGAAATAAATTATTAACAGATGTAAAAAGGTAACTCTTAGCTTTATTTAAATCTACATTAGCACAGTTTTCCCATAATTTAGAAAAGGCATCTTGTACTAAATCTAATGCTTCATTACTATCACCACACTTATAAAATGCAAAATTAGTAGCATGTTGTATGTGCTTTAAATAAAAATTATTAAAAAAAGCATCCTCGCAAAGCATCTTATTACTCATTATATGATAAGTTTAAAATAAAGAAATAGCAATGTAAACTAAAAAAAAATATTTACAAAGGTGGGGTAAATTAAAAAGTATGTGTCTAAAGTACAAATGGGCGAAGATTCGCTATTGAAAAAGAAAATTTACAATAAAAAACTAATGATCTAAAAAAAATTAAAATTATGAAAAACTTAAAATTAATTACAGGAGTATTTTTAACAGCCTTACTAACATTTACATCATGCCAAGATGAAATTAGTGAAGAAACAGGACAAAACCCAACAACTAATGCTAACACTGCAAATTCGCAAACAGCAACCAATTTAAAACGATCTGCAATGTTAGATGGTTCGTTTGATGACTTTTTAGATGGTGTATCTTGTGCTACGGTACTTTTTCCTGTAACTGCAACAGTAAATAATACAGAGGTTACCCTTGTAAGTGAATCTGACTACCAAACAGTAACAGCTATTTTAGCCGAATTTAATACAGATGAAGATAATGTAACGTTACAATTCCCTTTTTCACTTCAATTAAGTAATTATACTGAAGTGGTAATATCTAATCAATCGGAGTTTGATGCTGTTATAAATGCATGCGAAGCAGCAGAAAACCAAGCCGAAGATGCCTTATCTTGTATTGATATCCAGTTTCCAATGACAATTTTAACTTATAGTTTAAATTTAGACCAAACGGGGAGTGTTGTCCTAGAAAGTGAAGAGCAGTTGTTTACTTATATTAATAATTTTGATGAAAACGAGTTGTTTACAGTAAGCTACCCAATTACAGCTGTAACTGCAGGAGAAGTAACCACTACAATAGCTAGTGATTCTGAATTACAAAACAGTGTTCAAGAATGTATGGACCATGAAGATGAAATGGAAGAAGCAGAAGAAAATTTAAATGCTTTAGAAGAAATATTAGTAAATAATATATTTAAAATAGAATCTTTTGTTAACTCTGGTATAGATACAGCTAATGATTATGCTGAATTTACTATAGATTTTGCTAACGATTTAACAATGGTAGCAGAAAATACTGTAAACACTACAATAGAAGATGTAGAAGGAACCTATGAGGTAACGTCTGAAACAGAAGTATTTTTAAACTTAAATTTTTCAGGAAATGCAACCTTTACGTTATTAAATCAAAACTGGGAGGTTACTAGTTTTAGCAATAACTCAGTCTCTTTACAAAGTACAACCAATACAGCAATAACATTAGTTTTAAACACTGTTAATTAGTAAAAAGATTAATATAAAACATATTACTTGTAAAAGAAAATTCTTTCAAAGTACATAGTTTATTATTTTTACAAACTCTAAATCATAATTAAACTGTCATCGTAAAAAAAGAATTAAGATGACAGTTTAATATTAACCTAATTATTTATGAAACGAATTATTTTATTTATCGCTGTAATATTACTGTATTCCTGCTCTAAGGACGATGAAAATAATACTAATGGAGGTACAGATAATAATCAAAATAATACAACGGCGAATCAACAAGTAACAGGAAGTTCATCAAGAGATTTATTGTCGGACGATACTTTTACAAGCATGGTTATAGAACTTGTTTATGTAGAGGGCTTTAAGCCAACACAGACTGCAATAAACAATTTTATATCATTTTTAGAAGCAAGAACATTTAAACCAAACGGAATAACTGTACAAGAACGAGCTATAACACCTCCAGGTAATACAACCTATTCTATACAAGAAATAGTAAATTTAGAAGAGGCTAACAGAACTCAATATAACTCTGGAAACACAATAGCAGTATGGGTGTTTTTTGCAGATGGAGCTTCGGCAAGCAATTCTGGTAATAATGTAGTATTAGGAACAGCCTATAGAAATACTTCTTTTGTTATATTCGAAAAAACAATTCACGATTTAAGTAATGAGCCTTTAGAGCCAAATAGAAGTGTGCTAGAATCAACAGTAATACATCACGAATTTGGTCATATTTTAGGATTAACAAATTTAGGAGCCGATTTGCAGAGTAATCATGAAGATGCTGCACAACCTAAACACTGTGATGTGAATGACTGCCTAATGTTTTGGCAAGCAGAGACAGGAAGTGGTATTGGTGGTATGGTCTCAGGAGGACAAATTCCTCAGCTAGATGCCCAATGCATAGCAGACTTACAAGCTAATGGCGGAAAATAATACATGATAATTTTGCTAACTGAAGATAAAAACATATAATATATATTCAACATAAAATAAAAAACCAATGAACAAATACATTTTAACAATAGCATTATCTTTTTGTACCATACTAATGGTAAACGCGCAAGACGACAAAAAAGAATCTAACGCAGGAATAAAAGCAGGTTATAATTTAGCATCAGTAAAGTTTGAAAACGGTGGTGATACTAGCCAGAGACATGGATTTCACGTAGGGTTTTATGGAGAATCTTTTGTAAGTAATGCTGTAGCATTGCAAGTAGAGCTTTTATACTCTCAGCAAGGTTATGAAATAAGAAATAATAATAGTGTTTTCACACAAAAGCTAAACTATATAAACTTACCAGTACTATTAAAGTTATACCCAACCTCTAATTTTTATTTAGAAGCTGGACCACAAATAGGTTTTGCTATTTCTCATAAGGAAGAGTTTGATAGTAGTTTTAATCTATTTGATGTAGAACAAGAGTTTGATCCTAATAGCTTTGATTATGGTGCTAATTTTGGAGTTGGCTTTAAAACAGAATCTAATGTTAGTTTAGGCGTAAGATACTATTTAGGGTTAGGCGAAATTTATGATGATGGGCAGCCTAAAAATAGAGTATTACAAGTCTCTTTAGGATTTGGATTTTAAAAATTAGGTATAAAAACTATAAATTAAAACCGATTAAAAATATACTTTTTAATCGGTTTTTGTATAATACCACTTTTCTTTAAGTTACCAAAACGTAATCAAATCCTAATTTGCTTGTACAAACTCAAATGTTTCAGTACTTTTGCACGCCGAAAAACACTTGTTTTTTGAGTTAATTAAAGTGAATAATAATAGATTCCTGTTTTAATAGGGATGACAAATAAAATTTTTGAATGAGTCCAAAAGGAAAATTAACGTTCGACGTTTTAATAGAAATACCAAAAGGAAGTAGAAATAAGTACGAATACGATTTCGATTTAAAGAAAATCCGTTTCGATCGTATGTTATTCTCATCTATGATGTATCCGGGAGATTACGGTTTTATTCCAGAAACTTTAGCATTAGATGGAGATCCATTAGATGTTTTAGTAATGGGAACAGAGCCTACATTTCCAATGTGTGTTGTAGAGGTTAAGCCTATTGGAGTATTCC
>NZ_JBSHNS010000287.1:0-5808 GCF_053601635.1 Pontimicrobium sp. MEBiC01747 | reverse complement strand
AAATTGACTGTTTAATTCCTTATCGAAGCCCCACCATTTTAAAATATATCCGACAATAGATAATATTGTAGAAATTATAAATGCTTTTTTCTTACCCCATTTATTAGCCATTCTTGTAATTATTGGTATTACTATAATTGCTGTTATAATTGCATTTATAGTATTAAACCAAGCAGGCCATGTACCAGCCATTTCATAACTACCATTGTACATATAAAATACTATGATAAATACACCAAATGCAGCTACAAGTTGAAACCCATTAAACACTAGAAACGTAGCTCCACAAAGCTTCATAAAGGGTTTGTTTTTAGATACTTGCTTAATTCCTGCCCATAATTCTTTCATGTTAGCAGATAGTGTTTTTAAATTAATCTCTTTTCGGTTCTCCATGTGAGAAGAATCTATGCCTTTACAGAATAAAGCTGGCAAAATTCCAAATACAACACAAAGTGCACCTACAATAAGTGCCATTGTTCTTACGCCTTCTGTTTGTGTACTAAATGTATTTGAATCTGGAATAATTACATAAAGCCAAGGTACAATCATCCAGGCAACCTGCCCCATAGTATTAGAAAATGCCATGATACGAGTACGTTCATTATAATCTGATGTCATTTCATAACCTAACCCGACCAATGGTGTAGCAAACATTGTATTCCCTATTAAAAATAGAATTTGAATTACCATTACATGCCAAATAATATAGGTTTGTGATGCATTATCATCTAATTGCCACATTAAAAAAAAGAGTATTCCACTAATAATAGCTCCTATAAAAATATAGGGTCTTCTTCGCCCCCATCTAGATTTTGTATTATCAGAAATAAACCCCATTATTGGGTCTGTTATTGAATCAAATATTCTTGGCAACCCACCTAAAAGGCCAGCCCATAAAGGATCTACTCCCCATGCTGTTAATAGAAAAAACTGAATAAAGACGCCTAAAGTACCTGGTAAAATATTTAAAATAAAGTGACCAGCACCAAAGGCTGACTTTTGCCCAACAGGGACTTTATCTTTAGCTGGTGTTTTAATATTTGGCATAACATTATTATTTAATTAGTTTGTATAATTATCGTTTGAATGGCTTGCGCGCTTATTTGTATATCTACAGTCTTTTCTTCTAAAGACAATGTGAAGTTTTTCGATTTATCCGTTTCGTTAAACATAACAAGTACTATGGACTCATCTGGATTTTTTGCTGCACAAACCATAATGGATTCATCTGTTTTATCAATGCCTAAAACTTTTGCTCCAGGTCTTATATACTTACTAAAATGAGCCATTGTGTAGTATAGCGGTGTAAAATAAACTTCATCTTTATCTGGATCTACAATTACTGGAGCCACACACCAATTTTTAAACCAATTTGGACCTCCTTGTTTGTCTAACACCATATTCCAATCTACCCAACCATCTACCCAATTGTTTAAACAGCCTATTATATCTCTTGCATAACGGTTTACTGGTGCATATTTTGGGTGTAGATATTTGTCTTCCTCTTTTGCCCAGTCCCAACCCCAATCTGTAGCTTCTTTTTTCCAATACCAAGCATCATCTTGCCATTTAGGAACTTCTGAATCTACACAGCCTTCTGTTTCAATTAAATATTTATCTGGTGCTTTATTATGTGCATATTGTAGGGCTTCAGGAAAAACTTCATAAGTACTCTCATACCAATGTATAGCTGTACCATCAAAGTATTTAGATGATGCTTCATCTTTATACATAGAATCTACCCACTCTTTTAAACCTGCTCTATTTTGGTCGTAACCTAAAATAACTTTATCTCCATAACCATCGGCTTCTAACTTTGGTCCTAGGTAGTGTTGAACAAAATGTGTCATCTCATCTGGCGTAAAATGCATACTTTCCCAGTTATTACCATTACCATGTGGCTCGTTTTCTACGGTAAATCCCCAAATGTCTATTCCCTCCGCTTTATAAGCTTCTATATATTTTGAAAAAAACAAAGCCCATGTATTATAATATTTTGGCAGTAGTTTCCCTCCTACCCAATTGTTATTATCTTTCATCCAAGGTGCAGCGGTCCAAGGTGAAGCAAATATTTTAAAGCCATCTTTAGATACAGACATGGCATCTTTAATCATAGGAATTAAATCATCTTTATCTTCTTTAATCGTAAAATGCTTTAAATCTATATCATCTTCAATAGGGGTGTATGAGTAATTCGTTAAAGAGAAATCGCAAGAGTTCATATGCGTTCTTGTTAGTGAATATCTAGCACCTTCTTTACCGAAATAAGCTTTTAATATAGTGTCTCTGTTTTTTTTACTTAGTTTATTTAGTAAATAAGCCGACGATTCTGTAAAAGCACCACCAAAACCTGTTATAGTTTGAAATTCTTTATTTGGTAAAATTTTTATTTTAGAAGCAGAATCTTCAGTGATAAATTCAGTGATTCTAGTTAATTTATTTCCGCTTGCTGAAGTCTCGTAGACTTCAACATTTAACTGCTCTGGTTTTTCACTACAATTCGTCATAAGAAGTAAAAAAAAGATGTATTTAAACCCATTTATTCTTTTCATAATACTTGGTTTAACATGTTGTTCTTTATTTAATGTTAGCGCTTACAGGCGGCACTAACACTGTTTTCATTAATTCCTGTTTATTTCCATTATAGGTTTTTACTATGGTATTACCATTTCGGGTTAATCCATTAAAAATGCCTTTATCTACCAAATTCCAAATAGGGTATTTTGCTTTACCATCTATTGTAAATAATCCAAAATGATTTTCGGAGCCTTCTGGATTATGAGCATCTTTCCATTGTTCGTTAAATGCTTCAAAATAAAAACAAGATATTCCATTTTGGTTAGTCCAATCTCTCATTAATTTATAATAGACGCCTTGTTTATATTCGTCTGTTGCTTTAGAGCCTTTTGGCCCATAAAATCCGTTAGAAACTGTAGCCCAGCCTGTTTCGCCTATATGAATGGGTTTATTAACTCCAATACTTTTCATATAATTTTTTACACTATCGTATTGCGATTTTGAAAATGCTACTGCTCGTTCTACAGCTAAATCAATTTTTTTAGTCTCTGGAAGTTGTGCCTCTTTTTCTCTAACACCCCAAAACGCTGGGTTATAGTGTGTGTTATGATAAGGATAGGTGTGCATAGATATATAATCTACTGCTTTTGCTAACTTTTTTAATGCTTCTGTATGATAATTTTCTTCACCTCCACCCCAAGATGCAAAATCGTCTGAACTTGTAATCCATAAGCTTTTAGGTAATTCTCCTTCTCTTTTTAGGTTTTGTAAATGGTTAACCCATTTTAAAATAACGTCTGGCAATACATAATAGCTAGTTGCCCATTTTACCATGGCTTCATTTCCAACAGCAATAATTTTTACTATATCTGGATATTTGTTTGCAAGTGCTACTGCTCTCTCTATTTCTGCTGCATTATTGGGGCTTTCTATATTATGATCTGGTGCTTTATCTGTCCAAGCATTAAGGCAATCTATCCATGCGCCTAACATTACGTACATTTCAAAATCTGGATCTTCTTCTTTTAACTCCTGTATTGCCTTAAGTAGGTTTGGTGCTTGTTGTAATTGTACATTGTACGTACGTACTATTTTTATTCCCATTGCCGACAATAACTTCATATCGTCTTTAAGTTCATTAATTGTTGGTTGCGCCTCTCTTGTTTTTCCGCGATAACCTCCATACGATATGGCTAAATAATTTGGATTGCCCAAAATTTCTTCAGCACTCAACATTTCTTGTTCCATAACAGGTTGTACTTTGCTTTCTTTTTTTTCTGAATTGTTACACGAAAACATAATAATCCCTATACAAATGGACATAAAATATGTTGTGCGCTTTTTCATTATTTTATTTTAATTGGTTGTCTTTAATATGTACAGTTATCTCTACTATTTCTCCTGTTCTTTTAAATACTTTTTTACTAGTTTCTGCTCCTAGGCTTAAGCCATTAAATATTAAGTGTTCTCCACTAGTATTAATAAGTTCTACTTTCTGCTCATTAGAAATTTTATAGATTATGGGAATTTGGCAATATGTAAAAGCTAACATGCCTTTACTTAGTTTTAACTGTTTCTTTTGTTGAGAGGTACTGGTAAATGTTACTGTTTTATTCTCTTTTAAAAACTCGTTTTTACGTAACATGCACGGATTAAAATGTAGTTTTCCACTTGAAACAAAAACACCCAACTCTCCAAAACGGCTTAGTATATCTTCTTTTACTTGTCCTGTCATGCCAGGTTGTTGCGCTCCTTTTCCTGCTGGTGTATGAGAATAAGGATCGGTTGGAAATGCGCCATATAATGTTGGTGATTTGTGTACACCAATGCCTTCATTTATTTCGTAATAATGTTCTAATAAACGACCAATAATTTCTGGAGTTTCATTATTTTCAATTGCTTTTATACAACATTCCTGAACTGCTAATTGTAGTTTTGAAACCATGTGCCAATAAATAGAGCCTAAGCCTTCATAACCATAGAACGTTCCTGAGCGTCCAGTAAATGCTTTGTGATTAAAAACGTCTTCAAATATTTGAAGAATACGCTCTTTTTCTTCATTTTGTATGGATTGCGAAAGGTTACTTAATGCTTCACTTACATCGTTTGCGTTTTTAAAATTACCATTAAAGTGATAATTGCCGCGACTGTCCTGCTCTATTACTTGAGTGTTGTTGCTTGCTAGTAAAGTTTTTAATACAGTAGATTTTTCTACAGCTTGTTTAGGGATGTTATTTCGTTCTGTAAACCCTTTTAATTCCTTATATGGATACAGTAAATAACTATATTGATCTGAACGAAAAAGCTTACTAGCTTTCATTGCATCTAAAACCGCTAGTGCTTCTATTGCGGTTAAATACCCTGAGCTTAAAGAGGCTACTTGCCCTTCTAGCATTTCTTCTAAATATGATATAGTAATTTTGCTATTGCTTGTAACAGTCATTAAATTATAAGCGTGATACAGGTTATCTGTTCGCTTATTTGCCTCTATAGCGTGTTCTAAATATTTTAAACTAATACCTACAAATTCTTTTAAAGATTGTAGTGTAAGTGTTTCTTTTCTGCCAGAAAATGCATGCTTATAAATAGCGTTTCTAAATGTACTTGCTGGTTGACCTAAACCATCTAAAACTTGCTTTCTATCTTCATCTTTAAAGCTACTAGACAGTAAGTTCTCATGAATTTTAAACGTTTCAAATACAGCTTTATAAAATGTAACGAGTTCTTTTGAAATTTCTATAGACTCTAATGTTGTGTCATCAAAAATGGTTTTAAAGAAACTTAAAAATCGTCTTAAATAGTAAAGTGTTACCATAGAAACACCATTACCTACTAGTGCATTATTAGCATCGTTCCATTCTGGTCTTTGTGTATTCATCCAAATGCCACATTCTGGAATAAAATTGGATAATTTTGCTAGTGTTGTAGCTAATATTTTTTCTATAAAATTTACTTTAACAATAAATCTGTTTTCATCACGTAGTAAAGCACCATCTGCTCCTAATTCGTCTCTTTCTCTTCGTATTTTATGGTCTAGCGCTTCATTAAATTCTATAGTATCTTTTGGGTTTTTAAGAATGTCTTCGTAAGATTTTATACGATAGGGTACGTTTGCATACACAAACATATCTTTGTTAAATAGACTTTCTAGTTTTTTAGGTTGATGGTTTTCTATAAATTCTAAAAACTTGAGCAAATAAATAATTTGATGATCTCCCCAATAGCCTATATAACTCCATGGGTCATCTGGCTCACTAATTTCCCAATCGAACCCTCCTTTTGTAACTCTGT
>NZ_JBSHNS010000286.1:0-3272 GCF_053601635.1 Pontimicrobium sp. MEBiC01747 | reverse complement strand
AAATTGCTCTAATGAATTAATGTAAGTAAAATTAGAATTGTAATAATATAACATAGGATATAATCCTGAAGCAACCCCTGTAATAATTGGGTATTGTTTTTTATTATTTACAAATTGAATAATTTTTTGACGCAATTTATTTCGTTTTTAAAAGGTATAGTACACGTTTAGAATCGCCTACATCTTGTTTTTCTACAATATCGAAATACGACAGATAGGCTTCTTCAAAGGTTTCAATATTATAAAAATTAAAGAGGTCTTTAAATTCTCCTTTACTATTTAGCAAGCGTTCTACCCATGAGTCTCCTCGCTTCGGGAATTCTATAATAAGTTGCTTTGAAAAAGAGGCAAAAAATGCAGCCGACATTTTAAAGGTTATATTTCCTGATAACGACATGTGGTGTATTACTGCCAACGCTAAAGTAACATCTGGAGCAAAATCTTGAATCCGTTTTAAAAATGAAAAACGCTCGGCATTATTAAATCCTACTGCTGCCGATGGGTTTAAAACATCTAAAACAAATGGTGTTATAAACTGCTCTTTGTTTTGTTTTGTCTGTTTATAGTTATAGTCTACGGCATTGTTATCTATATCGCATACTAAAGCTTGTACTAAATTAGTTTTTATGCGTCGTACAAAGGTACCATCGTTTCCTCCAACATCTATAACTGTTTTGGCGTTTAACTTTGTTATCCAGTTATTTATTATATCTGCTTTTATATTAAAAGCTGCATCAGAATAATTAGTTTTATTATAATATTCTCCCCACTCGCTCTGCTCCTTTAACTCTAATTTTTTAATATAATTATAGAGGCTCGTTATAATATTTAGTTGCCCTTTTTTAGATAGTGCCCTTGTTTGTGTTTCTCCCTTATAATCTTCGTTATGCTTTGCTTCAAACTTTGCTAATAAATGGATATTAGAGTATAAAAACGGATTTAATTTTGTTTTAAATGGTAGCATAGATGCTATCGTTTTTACAGGAATACCATCTATAAAATTGCTTGTTAGTTTTAGTACTTCCGAACCATGAAAATGTGCTAATAATAAAGGACCAAAAAAGTGAGTTATAAACTGTTTATATGCGCGCCATGGCGTGTTTTCTTCATAAAAATCGAAAGATAGAGTATCTATAAAAATAGCCTTTCCTTTATGAAATGTAACATTAAAGGCAGATGCATCTTTAAGAGAAAACCCTTTTTCTAAGCAAAACTTTTGAAGTTTTAACGTTAGTAAGGCTGCTGCTTTATATTGATTAAAACTCCACTCGTAAGGATAGGTTATAAATGGAATAGTTTCTGGCTGAATAATAATAGCCTCATTGGATGCGGAACACTCTTTATGAGGAATTAACAACCCGCTTTTAAACAGAGTATTAAAAACCCCAGAGTCTTTTAATTTTTGATATTGTTTAAAGTAAATAGGGTTTATAACACGTTTAATACAGCCTTGTTCTGTAAAAATATAGCCAGAAGGATCTCTAAACGACGACGAGTGTGCTTTTCTATTCGTCACTATTTGTTTTATTTTCTATATCGGAATCTTCAACATTAATATCGTCAAATAATTCATTATCACTTTCTTTAACAAGTCCTAAAAATAGTTTTATTTTATACATTACATTTTTAGAAAACAGAACAACTGCTGCTACCGCTGCAACTACAGCTTGAATTATCATAGCGCCTAATCCTGGATCGAAATATAGAAAGTGCATTATTATTTTTTTTGTAAATATAGAAAAACTTAAGCGACTTTCTTAAAAAATAAATAGTAGACGTTTACTAATAAAATTGCTGCGTTTGCAATAATTATAGGTAAACCAATACGTAATGTTGGCATTAAAAACCCATAAATTATAAATAGTATACAACCCGTCATGTTTACTAACCTTAGTTTTTTTACATCTTTCATGGTAAACGATAGTAATACCATAAAAGAAGCTAAGTAGCCAATATATTCTGTTCCAGTGATTCCAAATAATTCCATCTTGTTGCCGCGAAGGCGGTAATCTTTTAGTTTAATTTATTTAATTCTGTTCATTTTGTCTTGATACAAAACGAACCAAAAAATCAAATCAAAATTAGGAAATTGCTTCGCAACATTCACTTTCAGAATTACGTGCTTAAGGCTTTGCCTTGCATCTTCATTCCTTCGTTCATTATTTCTTAATTTTGATGTTTTCCGATTGCATCGGAATTTCAAGTACTAATAGTCGTCTTAGATATATTTTAAACTAAAAAACTAGTATTACTTTTCACAAAAAAGAGACATACTTTTCAGTATCTCTCTTTTTTATAGTGTAAAGTTTATAGTATAAAATAAACTATAAACGTATTTTTATTTTAGATAATTTTATTTCTTTTACGCTCTACTTCTGTTAAGTATATTTTACGTAATCTTAAGAAGTTTGGTGTTACTTCTACGTACTCATCTTTTTGTATGTATTCTAATGCTTCTTCTAAAGAGAATTTAATTGCTGGTACAATCTTCGCTTTATCGTCTGCTCCAGATGAACGGACATTACTTAATTTTTTCGTTTTAGTAATATTCACTGTCATATCATCTCCACGAGAGTTTTCTCCAATGACTTGACCTTCGTAAATATCTTCTCCTGGATCTACAAAAAACTTACCTCTATCTTGTAATTTATCAATTGAATAAGGAATTGCTGTTCCTTTCTCCATAGAGACTAATGATCCGTTTTGACGTTCTGGAATCCCTCCTTTTAACGGTTGGTATTCTTTAAAACGGTGTGCCATAATAGCCTCTCCTGCTGTTGCTGTTAGTAATTGGTTACGTAAACCAATAATACCTCTAGATGGTACTATAAACTCACAAACCATACGCTCACCTTTAGCTTCCATACTTAGCATTTCTCCTTTACGAAGCGTTACCATTTCAATGGCTTTACCAGAAACGTGCTCAGGTAAATCTATTGTCATT
Source organism: Pontimicrobium sp. MEBiC01747 (assembly GCF_053601635.1). Classification (NCBI taxonomy): domain Bacteria; kingdom Pseudomonadati; phylum Bacteroidota; class Flavobacteriia; order Flavobacteriales; family Flavobacteriaceae; genus Pontimicrobium; species Pontimicrobium sp. MEBiC01747. Next base: position 328 of record NZ_JBSHNS010000286.1, on the reverse strand, counting down.
TCTTCTACTGGCTCACATTTTACACCATCAATTTCTTTAATGATTACTTGTGGTTGTCCAATTTGTAATTCGTAACCTTCACGACGCATCGTTTCTATTAAAACCGATAAGTGTAATACTCCACGACCAAAGACCATAAACTTATCTGCACTTCCTGTTTCTTCAACTCTTAATGCTAAGTTTTTTTCTAGTTCTTTAGTTAAACGGTCTTTAATATGGCGAGATGTTACAAACTTTCCGTCTTTTCCAAAGAAAGGCGAATCGTTAATTGTAAATAACATACTCATTGTTGGCTCATCGATAGCAATGGTTTTTAAACCTTCTGGTG
>NZ_JBSHNS010000285.1:0-2522 GCF_053601635.1 Pontimicrobium sp. MEBiC01747 | reverse complement strand
CTTCTTCAAGATTTTTACTCGTTCCTTCTCCTTTTTCTAACATATATGCTACGATAATTTTAGAATCCAGCATACCTCTTTCTCCAGAAAGTTTATAGCACTTAAAGGCTTTTTTATAGTCCTTACCAACTCCTTCGCCATTATAATACATATTTCCAAGTTCATATAATGCATATGGATTTTGACGTTCAGCAGCATATATGAAAATCTTGTGTGCCATATCAAAATCTTTCTCCATTCCTAACCCCTGCCTTTTCATTCTACCAATATTTACCATAGCCATTATTTCCAATTGTGAAGCAGCCTTATCAAACCAATAGTATGCTTCTTTATAATCTTTTTCTACTCCATTTCCTGTTAAGTATATTACCCCTAAATTGTTTTGGGCAGCAGAATTCCCTTTATCACTAGCAAATTTATACCAACGAATAGCTTCATTTATGTTTTTATCTACATGATTCCCTTGCTCATACATTTGAGCTAAATTATTCATACCGTATACGTCTCCTTTTTTAGCAGAATCATGAAATAAATTATATGCTTTTTTTAAATCTTTTTCAACATAATATCCTTCTTTATACATATTACCTAAGTTATTCATAGCTCTAGCGTGTCCCTGCTTTGATGCTTTGGTATATAATTCAAAAGCTTTTTCATAGTTTTTATCAACACCTTTACCATTAGCATATAAATAACCTAAATTAAATGTCGCTACATCATCATTTAAAAGAATTGATTTTTTATATAACTCAATTGCTTTATCATAATCTTGATTTAAACCTCCAAAACCATTTTCGTAAGCATATCCTAAATATCTTAAACCCTGCGAATCATTATTATCTGCGGCTTTTTTAAATTCAATTACAGCTTTTTCATACTCCCTTTCCAAATAGTAACATAGACCTAAATTTGCATGCTCTCTGTAAGATAATTCATCTATAAAATTATTGTATATCGCTTGAGCTTCTTTATACTCCTTATTTTTAAACTTCATGTTAGCCTCATCTATTTTAGCGTTTTGAGCAAAAACAAAACTTGAGGTTAACAGTAATAATAATAACCTAATTTTCAATGTATTATTCTTTAATATATAAAATTTGTCTATATTTTTTAAACTTCTATCTCTCACATTTCAACTTATTAGTATGATTTTTCTAAATATTGTTACTAATTGTTTCAATAACCCAATCTTTCATGGAGTCATCCCAAGTATCATACGTTTTATAAAATTGTTCTTTATCGTACCAATACAGGAATAAAATATCTTTAGGAGAAATATTAACTAATAGTTTCCATAATAAATCATGATACTTTGCACTTATAGACGAATGCGGTTCATGCAACGCTTGGTATATTTTTGCATCTACTATATCTGCAATTTTATATTGGTTACTAGTTTCTATTTTTTCTAGATAGCGCTCTACTCCCATAATACGTTTTCTACTATCGATATCTATTTTATTTAAATAACTCTTAAACAACAATTGGTCATTTAGAATATCTTGTATTGGGTGTTGTGGTTTTTCTAACGATTTTGATAATTCATATTTTTTAATGCGCTCGTAACGCGATGTAGTAACTGCTCTATCTAAATCACACTCAATAATATCATGGCTTAATAACTTTGCTATTAGCTCTGGCTGATCTATGTGATAAATTAACACATCGTGTATTGTGTCTTTTATAGCTTCTTTATACCATTTTTCGTTTTCAAAAACAATAATATCCTTTATAAAATCTCGTAATAAATAAACACCTCCAAATGCCTTAGTATAAAACGAATTGGTAGTATACTCTAGCTCCTTTAATTCTAAATCTCTTGTTCTTAAATCACCATATTTTAAGGCCGAGTCTAAAAGTTCTTTTTGTAAATTTTCATCTATAAAATTGTTTCCTTCTTTAAATTTTTGAACAAGTTGTTGTTGCTCTTTTTGTATGGTATCTAGGTTGTCTATTAAGTGAAAATGTATAGATACTTTATTGTATTTTAAAACGTCTAAAGGCTCATAAAACGCATCGATACTTTGGTCAAAATCTAAGCAAATAGCACAATCTCTTGTAATATTATTTATTTTATCTCCATAAGCTTTAAATACATGTTGCATCATTTCTCTATCGAACGTATGAAACGACACATAAACTGGTTTCCCTTTCTGTAATGGAGAAATAATAATACCATGCGGATTGGCTTCTCCATTGTTTAAATACAACAAATTACCTTTTTCTTCTGCTATTTCTGGACTCCACCCTATTCCATCTATAGAAAAGGTTTTTAATTTTGTTTCGGCGAACCCCAATTTTACTAAGCATTTATTATAACGCTCCACCAACTTCCCACTTATAGGAATGAGTTCGCTTCTATACAGATTTGCCAATTCTAGTTTTTGCATTGCAAATTTTAATTACTGTTTACCAAACTGCTCTCTGGCTTTGGTTTCTATATTTAATTGATTTATTCTAGCATCTACTTTTCGTTTAAAATCGGTATCTGCAATGGTTGCCACGTTATCTAAATAACGTAC
>NZ_JBSHNS010000284.1:0-2209 GCF_053601635.1 Pontimicrobium sp. MEBiC01747 | reverse complement strand
GACATAGATATGGCAGTTATACTTACCGAAGGTATTATTAAAGATATAATTGCTGGTAATAAAAGTAAAATTGTACAAACCTTTGTACAAACTCCACTAATTTGGGGTATTCATGTTGCTGCAAACTCTAATTACAATACTATTAAGGAACTAAAAGGAACAAAAGCAGCAATAAGCCGTTACGGTTCTGGCTCACATTTAATGGCTTATATAAATGCACAAAATAACAAATGGAATCTAGACAAAGATTTAAATTTTGAAGTTATAAGAAATCTAGATGGCGCCATTGAAGGGTTAACAGCTGGTAAAGCCGATTATTTTATGTGGGAGAAGTTTACCACAAAACCTTTGGTAGATGATGGCACCTTTAGGCGTGTGGGCAACTGCCCTTCTCCTTGGCCTTGTTTTGTTATAGCAGTAAGAGAAGACTTTTTAAAAACAAATGAAGATGATGCAAAAACCATTTTAAACATTGTAAACACCACTACTGCAGAGTTTAAAGACATCCCAAGCATCGATAAAATGATTGCCAACAGATACGAGCAAGAATTAGAAGACGTACAAGAGTGGTTAAGTTTAACAGAATGGTCTCAAGAGCTCATAGACAAAGACACTATTAATAATGTACAAGATCAATTATTAGCATTAAATATTATTCCTGAAAAATGGGATTATAAAGATTTAACTTATAACCTATAATACTATTAAAAACCGAATTATACCCTTTACCATTCAATCGTTTTTAAACCATTCTCTTTTAAAATAGTATTTGTTTTACTAAAATGAGTATTCCCAAACCAATAGCCTCTATTAGCACTTAACGGAGATGGATGCCCAGAAGTTAAAATATGATGTTTACTAGCGTCTATTAATTTAGATTTCTTTTTAGCAAAGCCACCCCAAAGCAAAAACACAACATCGGTTTTATGCTCGCTTATGGTTTTAATCACAGCATCTGTAAAAGTTTCCCAACCTTTACCTTGATGACTACCCGCATTGTGCGCACGAACGGTTAGTGTTGCATTTAATAAAAAGACTCCTTGCTCTGCCCAACGCTCTAAATTTCCACTTTTAGGATACGGTATTCCTAAATCGGTTTCAATCTCTTTAAAAATATTAATTAACGATGGCGGATGCGCTATACCATTATTTACAGAAAAACAAAGCCCATTTGCTTGATTATAGTTATGGTAAGGGTCCTGACCAATAATAACGACTTTTAAATCCTCGAAATGACATTTTTCGAAAGCATTAAATATGAGCTTTCCAGGAGGAAAACAAGTTGTACTAGTATATTCTTGTTTTACAAACGCTATTAACTCTTTAAAGTATGGTTTATTAAATTCGTCTTGTAAATGTGTTTTCCAACTATCATGAATAGCTACATTCATATTTTATAAGTGTCTAAAATTATTATAAGCGTAAAATAATACTATCTTTAATTTTATTAAAATTTAAAACCAATTTTATTACAAAAAGAGACTGTTATTTAAAATGAAGAACATAAAATTCCCAACAGCACAAACCATATTAATTATTATTGCAGGATTAGTAACACTATTAACGTGGCTTGTACCCGCTGGTAAATATGATACATTATTATACAACAAGGCAGACCATACTTTTATACAAACAGGTATAAAAGACACTAAAACATTAAAAGCAACTGAAGAAACTCTAGAGGCACTAGCTATAAAAATTCCCTTAGAAAAATTTACTAGTGGAGAACTATATAAACCTATAAATATTCCAAATACCTATAAAACACTAGAAGCGCAACCACAGGGCGTAACAGACTTTATAAAATCGCCAATACAAGGAATTATTGAAGCTGCAGATATTATATTTCTGGTGCTAATTATTGGAGGACTCATTGGTATTATTAATAAAACTGGTGCTTTCGATGCTGCTATATCTTGGTTAGCTAATGCTTTAAAAGGCTACGAATTTATACTAATTGTCATGGTAACTCTATTAGTTGCCATTGGAGGTACTACTTTTGGTCTAGCTGAAGAAACGATAGCCTTCTACCCTATTTTAATTCCTATATTTCTAGCGGCTAAATACGATGCTATGGTGCCTTTAGCTTCTATTTATTTGGGATCTTGTATTGGTACTATGTGTTCTACTGTAAATCCGTTTAGTACTATAATAGCAAGCAATGCCTCTGGCATAAACTGGACAACAGGATTAATAGGGCGTATTATAA
>NZ_JBSHNS010000283.1:0-9105 GCF_053601635.1 Pontimicrobium sp. MEBiC01747 | reverse complement strand
TGGTTCTACGGTTCCGTTAACGTCTCCTACTAATGGATCGGCTGGGTCGTCGTCTAAATAGTTTGGTACGCCATCGTTATCGTCATCGGCACTTGGGTCACCTGGTCCTTCGGCTACGTCTAGAATACCATCGTTATCGTCGTCTTGATCACTTATGTCTGGTACACCATCTGAATCAATATCTGATCCAGTAACCGTAATAGTTATTAGAGCTTGTTCGCAAACTGCTACTCCACTTGCATCATTACAGACTTCATATATTATAGTTACATTTGTACCAAATTCTGTAACAGTTGGAGTATATGTAATCTCCCCTGTTGTTGGGTTTATCGAAATAGTTCCTGTAGCTGTACCTGTACCTGTATCTGTAACTGTTGTTACCCCAGCATTTGTTAAATCATTGTTATCTAGATAATCATCATTAACTAACACATCTATTATCACTGGTACTAGAACATCTGATGTTGCCGTATCATTATTTGCTGTAGGTGATCCTGGATTAGGGTCGGAAGGATCTGGATTACCATCTCCATCTGTATCGGCGACACTTACTGTAAAATTTATTGTTAATGAGGATACTGCTGTTGTACAACTAGTTAATGTATAATCAAATATATAAGTGCCAGTAATTAACCCGAAGCTATCCAATGTTCCTGCTCCTTGGTCAAAATTAGCTCCTGGAGAATCTGAACCTGCATTCAAACTCCATGTCCCTCCAACGTCTGGTGAGCCAAGGAGGTTTGTAAATAAATCAATAATTCCTGAAGTAGTATTTTCTGTAATTGTATTATTTGTTCCTGCATTTGGAGCAGATTGTACTGCTACTGTTACTGATGTTGTTGCATTTATTAAACATGGAGACATCGCGTTTACTGTATAATCAAAAGTATATGATCCGCCTGTAGTTGGATCGTAAGTTCCTGCTCCTGCATTGAAATCTCCTCCTGGATTGTCTGTAGAGCTTCCTGATACAGACCAAATTCCTCCCGCATCTGCTCCTGCTAATAACGTATTTAAGTCTACAACTGCATCACCTGCACATGCAAAATCATCTGTGCTTGTTCCAGAAACTGGTAAATCTGTAACTACAACTTGCATAACATCTTCTCCTCCACAAGCTGTACCATTGTCTGTGCTTAATCTAAACCATGTTGTTTCATTTACAACTACAGAAGGGGTTAAAGTTGCATTTTCAAAACCTGTGCTCCAAGGTCCAGTTGCACTATCTGTACTATAAGACCACTCATATCCTCCTGTACTATTTAACCCTACACCATTCTGTATATTTAGGGTTTCTCCTGCTACTACTGGTGATGTAAAAGGCACTTCATATATTGAAGCTGTACCGGGGTCACAAGAGCCATCATTAATTTGAGCTGCTGGTGTCCCGTCTGGGATTGTTCCACTAGTAAAAGTTGAAGTGTTTCCTCCTTCTGAAAAAGAAATAATTACTGAATCTATTTCACCTACATCTAGGTTTTCGCAATCATATACTTGAACTTTCCAACCTCCTTGTCTAGCATCATATCCTATAAATGGAGTAACATCTATAGGTGTTGCTCCTATAGCAGGGCTAAAAACTCCACATCCTGTAGTGTTATTTGAAGGGTCTGTATAATAGGCATTATAGGTTCCTGTTAGTGCTGGCCCTGCTCCACTACATGCATTGTTTCTAGAAAACTCACAAATGTCAAAAACAGGAAGTGTTGGCGTTATTGTTTGATCATTAGTAAAAGTTAAATTTACTGCATTATCTGCGGCATAACACGGGCTTCCGTTTTCATTTATTCCTAAGGGTATGGTAACTAATCCGTCTGGAGATACCATGTAATATCCTACATCAGAAATATATGTATGAGTTACATTAAATGTTACTGAAAAAATTGTTGAACTTGTTATTTTAAATGGTCTTTCTACTGGATCGTAGTATGTAAAAGTGGGATTATTTGCTGCTATACCACTTAAATTAACTGTATCTCCTGCACAGGCTGTTACATCTGCTCCTGCATCTGGTTGAATTTGTGTATTCCATACCCATGCTCTCCCTTCTTCTATTGTTCCTCCATCATTTCTTACTACTAAATAGCCTCCATCTGCTAGACCTGTTTGAATTCTTGTAGAATTTATTGCATAGTCAATATACGAGTTTGTTGCGGCATCGTATATATACCAATCATAAATTGTTCCTCCTCCTCCTGCTGGACATTCAAGCTGTCCTGTTCCTGCTCCTCCATCAAAAATAAAAATTGGATCGTCTGAATTTGCTGAAAAGATTGCACTTGTGTAACTAGTTGTTAATGTTCCACAATTTGAGGAAGCTGCTGGAGTTGTTAATGCTATTTCACTTCCTTCTAATTTTATAACCAATACTGTTGTTATAGCATCTGCACATGGACCTGTTCCTGAAACTACATAGTTAAAAGTCGAAGGCCCTAATGGTAAACTAGAGACTGTTATTACACTTCCTGATAAGGCTCCTGTTCCATCATTATCTATCCATGTTCCTCCTATGTCTTGAGAACCATCTAAAGCTGTTACTAAATCTACTGTTGTATCCGTAGTAAAAACATACAAAGGCCCTGAGGTAGATCCTGAATTTGGTGGATTTGTTAATGTTATAGTGGCTGTAACTGTAGCTGATGTGTTTCCAAAAGGATCTGTTACATTAATTTCTACAACTCTTGGTGTAGTTGTTTCTGGTGTTGCCGTTGAGTTTGTATAAACTAAATCGTCTAGTGTATTACGAAGTGTGTTTACATCTGCACTTTCATTAGTTACTATTAATGTAGTCGTTCCATTTCCTGTTACAGAAATCCCAGGAAAAATACCTTTTATACTCAATTCTTCATTCCCTACATCTTGTGGATTAGTAAGTGTTATTGTCATAAAATCTAATCCATGGGGAGCATTAAATACCGAAGTAGCTCCTGTTGTTGCTATGTCTATAAACTCAGAACTATTAGAACACCCAGGTACATCTATATTTATTCCTCCTGCTCCTGTTATATTGGTATCATCTAATCTTATATATGGAACTGGAGCTAAATCTAAAGTAAAAGGTTCTCCAGTTGCTGCTTCTGTTCCATCTGTTACATAATATTCTACTGTTAATGTGGTAATAGCAATATTACTTTGAACTGTCCAATATGTACCTGAACTTGTTATAGAACTTATTGACCCTATATGTATTTCAGAAGTGTTATTATTATTTATAAAATGTCCTGTTTGAGCGCTATTGAGTTCGCCATTAAATGCAGCTCCAGCGTCTGGACTAGCTATTTTTATATTCTCTGTTATTATTAATTCGCTATGTTCTTGAGAACTTAAAATTACATGTACTGGCTCACTAAATGTGTAAGTATATGTATTACCTGAGACACCTGTTGTTGCTCTAGAGTTATTAAAGCTATTTGTTAAAATCACGCTTGGTGGAACTGCATTAATACTTCCTCCTGTTGTAGCTGATCCTGCAGATGTTATATCTACTGTAACGTACGTTGTTCCATCTCCAATGGCTGAAAAACTACTAGTCTGAAAATTGTTTTCTGGTGTTGTCCCAGATAAACCTCCCCACGTTGTTATAACTTGAGCATTTAAATTAAACGAAATTACACTTATAAACATTATAAATACAATTGTTTTAATTGGCTTTAATACACTTATAGTATATTCTTTTTCTTGAAAAGTATAGTGTTTTATCTCATTGTAAAGCATACTATTTATGCTTCTTTCAAGACTATTTTTTCGTAAATAATTTATTTTACTTTCTAAGCTTTGTTTTTCATTAGCTTCTTCAAAAAACTGAATTATTTTTGAATAAATAATAAGAAAATATGTTAACATAATAATCGGTTTTATTAATAATATTGATGTTATCCTGCCTCCTATTGTTTGCTCTCCAAAGTTTACAATAGTGGTCTTATTTTTTACTTGTAACTATTTATTTAGTAGAAACCTAAATTGATTTTATAATTCTTATTTTATATGTTGTTTAGATACTTGTATAATTTTCAATATAGTAGACTAATGTTATTGATGATGTAAATAATTATTATAAAATAGATGATTATTTTTAATTACCCATAATCATAATTATTATTGTCTATACTCTTTTTTTTATACTCATTATTGCTTTCTAGCTGGAAGGCATTTAAGAAGATTGAGGAATTTTTTTTAAGAAAAGAAGTCTCTTTATTACATTTTTCTTTCTGTATGCAAAAAAATGAAATTTGATAATTAAAGAATGTGTAATTTTCCTTACCTTGTGGATTATTTCCATTATGGAATTTTATCATCCATGTAAGGATTGAATTAATATATATAATCATAATAGTCTATTTAATTATTTAAATTGATTGTTATCCTAGCCCTGCTTTTGTTTGCTCTCCAAAGTCATCACAATTGCGGGGTTTATATTTTATAGCTTATTTATAATAAATAAACCTCAAGAAAAATAATTTAGCCAATTAAACTTACTATAGTAGTATATAATTTTAATAAATGAGATAGTTTTCATATTTCAGGATGTGTTAGTTTAGTTAGTTGGTATTTTTTAGCAATCTATGAGATTAATAGTTTAGGGGGAAGAATCTCACTTTTATAAAGTTATTTATTTTTTTAACTAAAATAGAACAGTAATTTACGTATTAGACGAAATGCATAAATAATCGTTGAAATACATGTTTCTTTATAAATTTCATTATCCTTGCTGTATTTTTTACATTAAAAATAAAAAATATACTAAAAAAGCGATTTCATTATATAATGAAATCGCTTTTTTAAAACTTTATGTTTACTTATTAGTTTTCTGTTATTATAAACTCGCTACGTCTATTTTGCTGATGCTCATTCTTAGAACACTGTATGTTGTTACTACAGCGATTTACCAATTGTGTTTCTCCATAACCTTTACCAGAAAGTCGACTTCTTGAAATCCCTCCTTTTTCTACAATCCAATTTATAGTTGAAGTATTACGCCTTGATGATAATTTATTGTTATATACATCTTCACCCCTAGAATCTGTATGAGATTTTACATAAATTTTTACTGTTGGATACTTTTTTAAGTAATCTATTACTTTTTGTATTTCTATTTGCGCATCTGGGCGTATGTTAGATTTATCGTAATCGAAATATATTGGTTTAAGGTCTAATAATTTAAATAAATCTTTACCAACAGATGCTGCAGATGTATCTGGTGTTAAGTTTAGTTTTAAAACAACGTCTTTATTATCATTTGGTTTTATTTTAAGTTTTATTGTTTCTTGAATAAAACCATCTTTTGATACTATTACTTTGTACGTTTGTTTTTTACAATCTGCTTCGTAACTAAATACACCATTTTTATCAGATGTAAGATTTTTAACTTCTATTCCTTTTTCATTAACCACTGCTACACTTGCATATTCTATTATTTCATTCGTCTCTTTATTTATTGTTGTTCCAGATATTAACTTAGTACAAAATTCTCTTTTAAATTTATATATATCATCATCTCCTTTTCCTTTTAATCTATTAGATGTTAAATAACCAATATTAGTAAATTCATCTATTATAAATTCGAAATCATCTCTAGAACTGTTTATTGGTTTTGCAAGATTTATTGCCTCAGCTTTTGCATCGTCTAGACGTTTCATAAAAATATCTAAACCTCCTAAACCTGGCCTTCCATCTGAAGAGAAATATAATGTTCCATTATTACTAATATAAGGAAAGTTTTCTCTTCCTTCTGTATTTACTTTATTTCCTAAATTTTTAGGTTCTCCATAAGTACCATCTTCATTTATATCAACTACAAAAATGTCTGAATTTCCTAATGTTCCAGGCATATCGCTGGCAAAATATAGTTTTGTTTCATCTAAACTTAGTGCTGGGTGTGCTACATTATATTCATCACTATTAAAAGGCATACTTTCTATATCATTCCACTCACCATCTACTAAAGTTGCTTTAAAGATTTTTAATCCATTTACTTTTTCACTACTCTCTCGTGTTTTCCCTTTGTAATAATTATTTCTCGTATAATACATTGTTAATCCATCTTTTGTAAAAGAGGTAGACGATTCATGATATTTTGTATTTATTTTTTTAGATAATGGAATTACATTTGTAGAAGAATCAGCCTTATAATATAAATCTAGAAATGGTTGCTTATTCCATTGGTATAATTTTCCGTCTCCTCTTGAAGAAGCAAATACAATTCCACCTTTATAAAAAGATGTTCCAAAGTCTGAAAAACGTGAGTTAAAATCTAAATTATTTAATTCAAATTCTGCAGATAATTCTTCTATTCTTTCTAAATATCTTTTTGATTTTACAAATAAAACAGAACGCATATCTTCAGGTTTTAACTCTGCAAATTTATTCATATACTTATTTGCTTCTTCATAATTACCTAATGCTTTTAGACTCATAGCATATCTGTAATAATACTCATACTCAACGACTGTATCGTCTTGAGAGAGTAATACTTTGTACCACTTTGACGCTTCTTCCATTTTAGCATTAAAATAATAAGCGTTACCTAACTTTTGCAACACTTCGGGTGTTGTATTACCAGATTCAACTAGCTCTAATAATACCTTAGTAGATTCTACATACGAAAAACTATTATATTTTTTATTCGCTCTTTTATTAGACTGCCCGAAAGTAACATTAAAGACCAATGTTAATATCGTTAATATGTATATTGTTTTTTTCATCTGTTTTCTATATCTAGTTTTTTAGAAAAATCTTGGTGATAATATCTTATCTGGTTCATTTAAGAATTCGAATCTTAAGAAGACTTCAAAAGATCCAGATTGAAACTCTGTTCTACCTAAAGCTGTAATTTCTCTATCGTAAGCAAAACCGACCATTATACCATCTGTAAATTGATATCCTACTAACCCGCTAAATGCTGCATCCCATCTATAAGCAACTCCTAAAGTTAATTTTTCTCTTAAAAGAAAATTGGCCGTTAAATCTGCTTGTAAAGGAGCTCCTGTAACTGCTTTTAATAGAAATGCTGGCTTAAATTTTAAATCTGCATTTAAATCGAAAACATATCCCCCTATTAAATAAGCATTCATTCTTTCTCTAGCTTGTGATAGTGATGCTTCGTCAAAATGAGTTGTTTCTAATAAATTTGGAACAGATAAACCTAAATACCATTTATCTCCCTTTCTATAATATACTCCAGCTCCAACATTAGGTGAAAATTTGTTTTTTATATCATTTTGTAAAAGTAGGTCTCCTGAATTGTATGCTGATAATTCTGAATAAGCTACATCTAATAAATGTCCTCCTCCTTTTAAACCAAAAGAGAGTTTTCCTTCTTCTGAAGTATTAATTGTATAAGAAAAATCTATATCGAAATACGTTTCGTGTGTCGGTCCTATTTTATCATTTATTATAGAAAGTCCTAATCCTACTTTCTTATCTTCTCCTATTGGAGAATGTAAATTAAATGTTTGCGTGCGTGGAGCTCCATCTAACCCTACCCATTGAGAACGATGTAAAAGTAACCCACTTAAAACATCTCTAGATCCTGCATAAGCAGGATTCACACTCATTGTATTATACATATACTGTGTATACTGAGCATCTTGCTGTGCTTTACTTTCTCCTATAAAAATACAGCTTATAAGGATTATTAATATTGCTATTTTATTTTTCATTGATAATTATTTTTAAGAGGTAGTAAATTACTACTACCTCTTTATTTTTTAATGTATTAACGTTGTATGTATAGATAACCTGCTCTTGATTTTTCTTCGCCTGTAGTATCATTTGTATATTCTAATACATAGAAATAAGTTCCAACTGGTAATAATTCATCTTGTTGTATTGTTACTCGACCGTTAGATTCTCCTCTAAAGAAGTTTCCGTTCTGTCCATAACCTTTTGTCTTGTATACTATTACTCCCCACCTGTTGTATATAGTAACTGTGTTATTAGGGAATAATTCTATATTACGAATAGTGAATACATCATTATCTCCATCTCCATTAGGTGTAACTGCATTGAATACTACTAAGTTATCATCGTCTAACATAGGATTATCTAATTCTAAATAATCTGGCAATCCATCATTATCACTATCTACTCCATCTCCTCCAAATCCAATACCATCTCCATTTGGATCTGCTCCTTCAATTAGAGTTATTAACCCATCGCCATCATCATCTGTATCTAAGTAATCAGGAATTCCGTCTCCATCGGTATCATCATTAGTAGGATCATTGTCTCCTGTTGGATCTACTTCTCCATCTGAGTTATCTGTATCTCCATAATCCTCATTGATAGTATCTACTCCATCATTATCATCATCTGGATCTAACCAGTTAGGAATTCCATCTCCGTCGGTATCCCCATTAGGGAACTCTACACCATTAGGTACATTATCATTATCACAATCGCCATTATACCATTCCATAGATTGAGCAACATCTACACTCGTTGTTATAAACTCACATGGATTGTTTGGGTCTGTTCCATCCATTATTTCTACACCATTAGTAACACCATCTCCATCACAATCTATCGTTAAATATTCATCTGTTGGATCTAATGTGACATCTTCAATATTGAAATCACATGGATCAGTTGGGTCTGTTCCGTTTGGTCCAGGAATCCCATCTCCATCTGGGTCAATTTCATCGCCATTTGTTACGCCATCGCCATCACAATCTGCATTCAAGAAATCTCCATCCTGCGTTAATGTTATATCTGATGCATCGAACTCACATGGGTTATTCCAGTCTGTACCATCTGGGCCTGGTGTTCCATCACCATCTGGGTCTATCTCATCGCCATTTGTTACCCCATCGCCATCGCAATCTGCATCTGCAAATATTGGGTTATTTAAATCTTCGTCTCCTAATGTTCCGTCATCTGTACATGGATCATTTGGATCTGGATCGATACCATTTGGTGTTCCATCGCCATCACAGTCTGCTGCATCCCAATCACCTCCTTGTGGAAGTGTTACGTTTGTTTCATCAAACTCACATGGGTTATTCCAGTCTGTACCATCTGGGCCTGGTGTTCCATCGCCATCTGGATCTATCTCATCGCCATTTGTTACCCCATCGCCATCGCAATCTGCATCTGCAAATATTGGGT
>NZ_JBSHNS010000282.1:0-2643 GCF_053601635.1 Pontimicrobium sp. MEBiC01747 | reverse complement strand
TCAAGTAAATAATCTAGAACCTAATACAACGTATCAAATAGAATTTTATGATTTACCAGTTCGCACACATGCTCCTGGTAGACAAACAGCTAATTTATATTACAATACTAAAGTCTCTTTTGCTGGTCAAGAATGGAATGGCCCTGACACCTATTATACTGACGATTATAATTATTGGCATAAAAGGACTATGACCTTTACAACAGATGCTACAACCACGTCGACAACCTTAACACTACAATTTCCTTTACATCCAGACCCTAATAACCCTGTTAATGATGGATATATAGCTATAGACGATATACAAATTACTTGTGTAGATAATTCTTCTAACAAATACAGTAGCAACATAATAGACAACCAAATAACACTATACCCAAATCCTACTAAAGATATATTTAATATAAAAACACCTAATAATAGAGATACTATTACTAAAATAGAAATCTTTAATATTCAAGGGCAATTGGTAATGAGTATTCCACAATACCGAGGAGAAAATATTAATATTTCAAAACTTAAGAACGGAATTTATTTTGTAAAAACCACATTAAATAAGCAGCAAGATATTACCACAAAAATTATAAAAAAATAATATTATGAAACTATTAAAAACGGTTATATATGTGTTTATAGCTATTCTGTTTACACATCAAACAAACGCTCAAAATAAAAATAGGTTAAAATCTAGAGTAGCTTTTGTAAGCTATTCTATTCAAAAAAATACAAGAGGAGAGAGTTCCCTTAATTTTTTAGACAAAAAAATTATAGAAGGGAAGTTTAAAAAACGGTTAACTAAAAACATAAAATCTAAAATAGGGCATTTAAAATGCACTCAACTAGATCAAAACTTAAAACCTATAAAAAGTTTTGTCATTGCAGATCCTTTAAACCAATTAGTTGAATACCCTACTAACGAAAAGGGCAATCTTTCTGTTAAAGAAGTCCAATTGGATGAAACAGAATTGCATCTTAAAATACCTTTAGAAGATACTACCGAATTTATTTCTGTAGCTATTCTAGGAAGGGAAAAAGAAACCGCAGTCGTTACAAAAATTAAATAAAACTTATTATGAAACATTATATTATAATTTTAGCGCTTTGTATAAGCGCAATACATGGCTATTCTCAAGTTTTAGGTATCGAAACTATAGTTGAAAATGGTCCACAAGAGAATCGTATTAACTTAGTTATTCTTCCAGATGGTTATACAAGCAGTCAACAAGACGACTTTATAAACGATGCTACCAGTCTTGTAAATGAACTCTTTGCAGAATCGCCTTACTTAGAATATGCAAGCTACTTTAATGTTTATGCTATTAAAGTAGCATCTAACGAAAGTGGCGCAAATCATCCTGGTACAGCAACAGATGTTGGTGAGCCAGCAAGTCCAATTAAAACAGTAGACAATTACTTTGGTTCTACATTCGATTATTTTAACATTCATAGACTACTAGTGGCTACAGATACTAATGCAATAACTAATGTATTAAGTACGCATTTTCCAAACTACGATCAAGCCATGATATTAGTAAACGACCCTGAATATGGTGGTAGTGGAGGCGAGTTCCCTACAGCGTCATTACATTTTAGAGCCAACCCTATAGCTATACATGAACTAGGACATTCTTTTGCGAATTTAAAAGATGAATACTGGGCAGGTAGTTTTTATGCAGAAGAAGGTATAAATATGACACAAGAAACAAACCCTACTCTAGTACGATGGAAAAACTGGGTAGGCGATAACAATGTAGATATTTATCAACACAGTTGCGGATCTTGTGGCTGGTATAAACCGCATCAAAATTGTATGATGGAAGATTTAAACGACCCTTTCTGTTCAGTTTGTTCGGAAGGCACTATAGAAGTAATACATGAATTAGTTTCACCAATAGATAGCTACTCTCCAGAAGCATCAAGTATATTAATATCTTCTAGTCAAAACTTTCAGTTAAACCTAGTACCCACAAACACATTAGCTATTAACTGGGAACTTAATGGTACCGCAATTGCAAATAATGTAGAGACCTTGACTATAAATGATACCGATTTAAATTCGGGAACAAACACATTAACCGTACACGTAGAAGATGTTTCATCTCAATTAAGAGTAGATAATCACTCAACCAACCATAAATATACAATAACATGGACTCTACAGGCTCCAGAATGTAGTATTGATGTTTATAACGACTTTGATACGGCAGATGTTACTTTTGGAGACAATAACCAATGTACAGCATTTCCATTTACGCACTTTTACGGCCCAGGCAACGGTCCTTTTCCATGGAAAGCCACCATTTATTATGCTGCTTATCATGTATTACTAACAGAAGATTTTTATAATGATTACAATTGTGATGTTTTATTAAATCAAGGTACTGGCACAAATATCTGGATGAGACCACATCGTATAAAAACACCGCCTTCTGGTCATGAAAGTGTTATGGCGTATTGGAATAAATCTAAACATACAGACACCAATTTATCGGGGGTTTACACTCAAGTAAATAATCTAGAACCTAATACAACGTATCAAATAGAATTTTATGATTTACCAGTTCGCACACATGCTCCTGGTAGACAAACAGCTAATTTATATTACAATACTAAAGTCTCTTTTGCTGGTCAAGAATGGAATGG
>NZ_JBSHNS010000281.1:0-8830 GCF_053601635.1 Pontimicrobium sp. MEBiC01747 | reverse complement strand
ATTAATGGTTGCCCAAATTTGTTACCAAAATCTGATGCTCCATTACTTGCTTTTATTAATATATCCATTGGCGTTTGGTAGAGCCATTTACGCTCATCCATACCTTTTTCCCATGGTCTGTTATCTTCTAAACGAGAATACGACGTCATGTAAACTGCTGTCCCTGCTAATGGTAGCGAGCCTTTTCCTCCTGCAAGTCTGTCTCTTATTTCTCCTCCAGATCCTGTTGCAGCTCCATTAAATGGTTCTACAGTTGTTGGGAAGTTATGGGTTTCGGCTTTTAATGATATTACCGATTCGTAGTCTTTTATAGTATAAAAGTCGGGTTTGTCAGCCGTTTTAGGCGCAAACTGTTCTACTTTTGGGCCTTTTATAAACGCTACGTTGTCTTTATATGCCGAAACTATATCGTTAGGGTGATGTTTCGACGTTTCTTTTATTAATTTGAATAATGATGTTGGTTTTTCTTCGCCATCTATAACAAAGGTACCGTTGAATATTTTATGACGACAGTGTTCTGAGTTTACTTGAGAAAATCCAAAAACTTCTGAGTCTGTTAACGGACGTCCTATTTTTTTTGAAACGCCTTCTAAATAGTCTACTTCTTCATCACTTAAAGATAAGCCTTCTTGTGTGTTGTAAGCTGCTATATCTTCAATATTTAAAATAGCTTCTGGTTGTACATCTATAGTAAATGATTCTTGATTTAATCCATCGAATTTCTCTGAAATCATTGGGTCGAAGTCCGAGAAGTCTTTAGTTGATGCTTCAAATTCTTCAATTCTAATAATGCCTTCAATACCCATGTTTTGGGTAATCTCTACAGCATTAGTACTCCATGGCGTAATCATAGCTGCACGTGGGCCAATAAAAAAAGCGTCTAGAGACGCCGCATTTATTTTTGGTTGATTACCAAAAAGCCAGTTAAGCTTAGAGATAGTTTCAGTTGTTAATTCTTTTGTTGTTTGAACAGCGAATACTTTACTGCTTGTGTTTCCAAAGAAATGAATCATTTTATATGTAGTTTGTGTTGTTTTTTAAAAACGCAAATTTAAGCTTTTTTAATGGTATTTTTTTACTAAAATGTATACTTAATTTTTTAGTTGTTCACGGGGTTATTAACTATAATTAAAAAGATGTTCTAAAAAGCAATTTATTATTAATTAATCTATAATTAAGCTGTTTTATTCTTAAGGTATAACTTTCTAATTTTATTGTAGATAAAGGCATTTGTTTTAACGTAATGAAAAGAGATTAGGCAAACTATTATTACAAATAATAGTGCTCCTACAATGGCTTGATATGGTGTTAACGCTTTATAAAAAAAATGTTTTAAGCCGTAACCTGTTAATGCCCCAAAAATAATTGCAAAATGAATGGTATATATAGATAGTGTTTTTTCTCCTATTTTAATTATTATAGATTTTTTAGAAAACCGCTCTAAGCAATAAAATATTCCAAATATTACTAATACATTACCTAAGCGAGTAAACAGGTAGTTATAACTAGCACTAGATTTTAGTAGCTCTATATTAGTTAAGTTATATAGTTTTATTAAAAAAGTGGAGGAGTAATAAATAAGGAATAAACCATAGACAAAAAAGGCAATAATGGTAAATGGTTTAAATTTAGGTTTGTGTTCTAGGCTAAAAAATAGTGTTGCTATGCACCCCCCAAAGGCAGAGAAACCAAACCAAGGTAAAATGGTAAAAACAGATCCGTTTGCGGTTGTTATATAGTTTTCTAAAAACGTAGGGAGTTTTTCAATGTTTAGTGTTCTGTAAAAGGGTTCGGTTACAAAGCATAAATTACCTATAATAAAAAGTACAATACCTAGTATGTGGTAAGATTTTTTAAATATAGAATAAAGAAATATTAATAGTAATAGGGATAAACCAATGCATTGTAAGACATCTACTGCTAAAAAATTAGGACTGAAGTAGCCGCTTATTAATTGGAAAATATTGGCTCTTAAAGCATAACCAATAAGTATTAGCATGATGCCTCGAATAATTCCCTTTTTTATTCTTTTCCTTTCGTTTCCTTTTATTTTTGCTTTTAATAGTAAGTAAATAAAGACTAATCCTGAAATAGTAAAAAAAGTTGGCGCTGTTATACCTCTAAAATAACTCCAAATATTATAAATGTTGTTAGTGGTATCTCTGTAAATAGGGTTTAAAAGTGTGTCAATAAAATGACCTTGCAACATCATTAATATAGCAAAAGCCCTAACGGCATCAATAAAATATAATCGCTTAGTTTCCAAGTAAGTATTATTGCGTTAAATTTATATTTACTCTGGTTTTGCTTTTAAAAACAGTTGGACTATTCTCTCTAATACATTTCCGTATTTGGTTTTGCTCGAGTTAGATAGTGCTACTACAACCATTTTATTATTTGGGTATACTATAAGTTTAGTTATACCTCCAACAGATGTTCCATCATGGCTAAACCTTTTTAAGTTTTTATCATTAATTACTGCCCATCCTATTCCATAACCTGTTTCTTTTCCATCATCTATAGTGAGAGATGTTGTTAATGTTTTTATAGTTTTTTCTGAAAGAAATCCTTTATTAATAAATGCTTCTCCGAATTTAATTAAATCTGCTGTTGTAGAAATAAAGCCTCCTCCAGCCCATTTATAGCTATTATCTACATAAGGTGCATGTACTATAGTGTTAGAGGAATCTAGTGTGTAAAAAGATGTACGGTTAAAAATAATTTTTTCATTTTTATCGGCATAGGTTGTATGCATTTCTAGCGCATCAAATACTTCTCGTTGTACATAATCTATAAAATTTTCTCCACTAGCACCTTCTATTACAGCACTTAGCAAATTATAGCCATAGGAAGAGTAGGAGAATTTTGTTCCTGGCTTAAATAATAATTTATCATCTTTAAATATAGCAACACCAGATTTAACGGTTGTATAGTTCTCTTTGGATAAGTATTCGTTATGTTTATAATGTCTTATTCCTGCTATATGTCCTGCAACTTGCTCTATTGTTATAGGGTGCTTTTTTTTAGGAAAGTAGGAGACGTATTTTTTTACGTTATCGTCTATATTAATTTTACCGCTATCTATTAATTTACCAAGAGCTGCAGTGGTAATGGGCTTAGAAACACTGCCAATTCTAAATACTGTTTTTCGTGGACTTACTGGGACATTGTTTTCAATATCTGAAAACCCAAATGCTTCCGACCATACTATTTCTCCATTTATAGAAATTGCAATATCTATTCCTGGAATTTTTTGTTTTTGCTGAAGCGAATCTATAATACGGTGTGCTTCTAGTGTTACACTGTAATAATTATTATTTCTAATGGTTTGGCTAAAGCCTTTTAAACTAAAGAAACAGAATGTTATTATAGAAAATAGCGTATAATATATTTTTATGTAATTGTTACTGTACATTTAAGTATTGATGGTTATGTTTTATAAATTAGAATTTAGGGCGTTTAAGTTTTTTTAAAACAAAAAAATAAAGATGAATAGATGCGTATTCTAAATGTTTTTAACATCTATAATTGTAGAACATAGTTTGTGTATTTACTAATTTCTGGTGTTCCTAAATTTGTTATTCTATATTTAATCGAGATTTAATTCTGGCTATAATGCTTTTATCTGTGTCGGCATGTATATCTCTTAGTAAGTAATTGTAGTGATCGGGGTGCATTTTGTCTGCAAATTCAGTAATACCTAAATTGAATAGGGCTTGTCCAAATCTTTGATCGTAGTTTTTTATTAAATATTGAGATATGAGTTCTATGATTTCTTTATGTTCTTGTTTTAATGTTGCATTTAACCATTCTTTTTGAAACTCATTTGCTTTAATTTGATATTTTAAATATTCAGAAAAATTAACTAATTTATGTCTTAAATGGCCATAATCGTCAGATTCGTTTTCTAAATCATATTGTAATCGATTACCATTTTCATAGACTTGAATTTCTCTTAAAGGTAGCCCTCTTTTACTGGTCTCGTAATAGCATGTGTAATCTCCCCAAGAGCTACATTCTCCTTCTCTTAGATTTTTTCGTTGTCTTTTAAAATATTTGTGTCTATCCATGTTTAGGATTAAGTACGATGTTATTTAATTTAGCAATCTAAAGCTTTTCGCGATTTTCTGCCCTTCTCCTAAATCATTACTGTAGCAATATATTGTTGCTTCGTAAGCTATACCAAGTTTTTTGTTAAGTGCAGCTATTACAAAAACTGGATTGCGCTCGCCATCATAAACTTCATAAGCTATGGCGTAATATGCATTTGGTATGTGCGGTACTTTTCCGCCTAAAGCTGCATCTTCTAAACCTAAAGATTTTGCTGTACTTACAGCTCCGCTTTTTTGTGATGCTATAAAGCTAGCTGGTTGTTCTTCTATTTTAAATACCTCTATGTCTACTGCATAATTATTGTTTTCGTATCCTAAAACTGTCTCAGCTTCTGTTTCGTACTGTTTTAGTTTTTCGGTAGTAGTAAAAGCTATTTTGTATTTGTCAGATTTTACTTCGTGTTGTGCATTCATAGTAGAACACATAACAATCATTACTATTAGGGTTGATAAAATTGATTTCATTTTATATTAGTATAGGGTTGTTTAAAATATATTTAAAGATACTTAATTCTTTTGTCTTTAAAAGCGTAATAAAATTTGAGAATAAAAAAACGACTAGTGTTAGTCGTTTTTTTATATAATAGTAGAACTATATTTAGTTTGCTCCTTCTGGTAATTGTTGTGTAAAGATATAAGTTGCAACTGGTGGGCCTCCAAACACAGAGTTTGATGGATTGTTAAAAATATTGTTTCTTATATGTAAAACATCACTTGTAGCGCCAGAGTATACTGTATTACCATCTAAATTTATATCTGTAGCATTATACCCAGCAGAAAGGTAAGTTGCTACTGGAGGGCCTCCAAATACAGAATTATTAGGGTCGTTAAATACTTGGCTTCTAATAGAAGGTACATCTGATTGTCCTCCTAAGTAATTAAGCTTTCCATCTTGGTTAGCATCTCCTGCCCACATTGCAGCAACACCTGTTGGCATTATATATGTTGTTTGAGCATCGGTACCAAAAGTAATAGGGGTAGCACTATCTGTAAAGTCTACTGTAGTAGCTATTGTAGATAACGTTATTGTATTACTAGACATTATGCCTAAGTGATTGCGGTGTTTTATTGCTATAAAATAATTATCTGGCATAGCTGTAAAACTTAAACTAGATGTGCCATCTACATCTACAATGTCACCATCTCTTTGTAATAGAGCAGATTGACTTTCTATTACCGAAGTATTATCTGCGGAGTCTCTTAATTGTACTAAAACCCAATCCACAATGGCATCACTACCTACAGTGTTAAAAACTGTAGCATTACATGTTGTTGCATCGTAAGGGCTTGTTGTTGGGATTAAATTATTTACTCTTAAATCATCTCGCATCCAATCTTCTTCTCCTGATACAAAACTTCTATTTATGGCAGCTCCTTGTAAATAAACTTTTGCTGCTAATTGTAAATCTGTAGATGGAGCAGAGTAGCAGGTCCATGATAAATCGTCTATTCTAACTCTATTAGAAGTAGATTGATTATCTAAAACAACAATAACATTACCTTCTATATTAATATTAGAAACTGTTGTTGTTGTAGGTGTTGTATTATCTCCACTGTAAGGTATACT
Source organism: Pontimicrobium sp. MEBiC01747 (assembly GCF_053601635.1). Classification (NCBI taxonomy): domain Bacteria; kingdom Pseudomonadati; phylum Bacteroidota; class Flavobacteriia; order Flavobacteriales; family Flavobacteriaceae; genus Pontimicrobium; species Pontimicrobium sp. MEBiC01747. Next base: position 3,151 of record NZ_JBSHNS010000281.1, on the reverse strand, counting down.
ACCTACAGATACGCCGTTTACTAATAAATCAAATGTGCCAGAAGTACCACCAAATGTTAATTGAGTTGTTACTGTTAACTCACCAATTCCACCTCCAATGGTAGGAGAGGTTAAATTACCATTTCTAACAGTAATTGCTTCTCCATTAATAGTTTGGTCTGTTCTTGCATCTGTAGCATTCCAGATAAGTCCATTATCTCCAGTCCAAATTCTAGTGGTATAGGATGTAGGGATACCGCCAGATGAAGGAATATTTTGGAAACTTTCGTTTGCACATTCACTGCCACTTCCTGAGCCCATTAATGTAGTTTCATTAGCGGCTGTACTTTGTGCAGACATATTATTTGCAGCATCTGTGGCCAGTACGGTAAATGCATACATTGTTTCTGGTGATAACCCCGTTACAGTATAAGTTGTTGCTGCCGAGTTAGTAGAAACATAAAATGAACCGCCTATGTATATATCATAATTTGTTACAGCAGTATTATCTGTAGAGGCTGTCCATGATAAATCTACAGTTGTTGCTGTAGGGTTAGAGGCTGTTAAGTTTGTTGGTGTTGTTGGTGCTTGCGTGTCTGCAGTACCACCTCCCCATATAGTATTTACCCATGTTGGATTATCTATAAATGGATTTCGGTTATTTTGTCTGGCAAAAATAGCGTTATTTCTATCTATTTCTCTTTGCGATACAGGGTCTTGTGCATGCCATTGTAATAAAATACTTAAAAATGTATCTGTATATACTTGTTGACTTGATTTTATAATCATATCATAATTTGCTGAATATGTAGGGATATCATCTTCATAACGCGTTGCAAAATAAAAATGCATTCTTGCGATGTCTCCTTTAAATTCATCTATAGGCTCAAATACAGTATTGGTATATCCTGCCGAGTATCCAGAATTTAAGTTGTTACCTCTTCTAGAGCCATTTGTGTATGTTGCATTTGGTGTTTGTACTACACCGAATGGAAAACTACCACGTTGGTTATTTACATATTTGTCTGATGGGACTACAAAGTGCGCATCTGAACGTTCTGGAGTAGATTGACTAAAAAAAGACTGCGGTATAATATGTTCTCTATTAAAGTATTGCCCTTCGGAAGTACCACCAGAGCCAGGATCTCTATCTGTATCATGATCATATTCTTTAACATCTGTACCACTAGGGTTTTCTGTATACATATCTAATACAGTACCGTTATTCTCGTAGTAATTATCTACATCCGATGTTTTGTACGTTTCATATAAGCCACTATAACCAGGATCTGTAGATTGATATTCTGGAGATAAACCATCATTGTTATTATCAATAATGTTTTTAAGTTGTGTTTTTAAAGTATACCCTGTTCCAGTTGCGGAATTATAATATCCAGAAGGAGCTTGAGCAAAAGTTGTTAAGCATACAATTAATAGGGTAATTGTTAAGTAAACTTGTTTCATTTAATTTAAATTATAGGTGGTAATTCTTTTTTGCACTTTACACTTATGTAATTTAAGAATTTATATTTATTGTTTTATTAATTTTGAAACTTAATTTTAAACACTGTATGGTTGAGATATAGTATTTTAGCTATTGTTTAAAGGTTTATTTACGTATAATATTATATGTGTAATTAGCCTTTTCTTTCTAATAAAGCCATGTAAAAGCCATCGAAACCAGATTCGTGAGCTAGTATTTTTTTATCCTTAATAAACGTAAAATCTTGTCCGGTTTCGCTGGTTAAGAATGTTTTTACTTGGTCTTGGTTTTCTGAAGGTAAAATAGAGCATGTTGCATAAACTAACTTTCCTCCTGGTTTAACCATTTTAGAGTAGCTGTTTAAAATATCGGCTTGTGTACTTTTAATTTTATCTATAAATTCTGGTTGTAATTTCCACTTAGCGTCTGGGTTTCTTTTTATAACTCCTAAACCAGAACATGGTGCATCTATTAATACACGATCTGCTTTGTCGTGTAATTTTTTAATAGGTTTAGTAGAGTCAATTACACGCATTTCAATATTATGTGCTCCAGCACGTTTAGCTCTACGTTTTAATTCTTTTAATTTATTATCATAGATGTCCATTGCAATAACTTGCCCTTTGTTTTCCATTAAAGCTGCAATGTGTAATGTTTTACCCCCAGCTCCGGCACATGTATCTACAACTCTCATTCCTGGCTTTACATCTAAGAATTTAGCAACTAATTGAGAGGATGCATCTTGAACTTCAAAATATCCTTTTTTAAACGCATCGCTAGTAAATACGTTTTTACGCTCTGTTAATTTTAAAGCATCTGGATAGCCTTTAATACTTTCGGTTTCTATATCTAAATCAAATAGTTCTGATTGCAGTTTGTCTTTTGTTATTTTAAGTGTATTCGTTCTTAAAATAACATCGGCTTGTACGTTTAAGGCAACTGCTTCTTTATTCCATACAGTTTCCCCTAGTTCCTTAACAACAAGTTCATCCATCCAATCTGTAAAGGATTCTTTTACTTTTCTAATTTTAGAAAGCTCATCAAAACGCCCTTTAATTTTACGTATTGGAGTCCCTTCAAAGTATTTCCAATCTGGTAATTTTATACCTTTTAAAGTAGCCCAAACTGCAAATAACCTCCAAATATCGTCTCTTGAAAATGGTTCTTTTACATTTGCAATTTCGCTATATAAACGTTTCCAACGTACAATATCGTAAGTTGTTTCTGCTACAAAACCTCTATCTCTGCTACCCCAGCGCTTATCGCGTTTTAAAAGTTGTTGTACTACTTTGTCTGCATACATGCCTTCGTTAAAGATTAGTAATAAACCATCAACAGTAGCAAAACATAAATTTCTGTGTAATCTCATTTCTTTATCCTCTATAATCTTCCTTTATTCTGGCATATTGCAGGTAAAGGCGATTGGTGTTTAATTAAACGAATTAAAATCAAAGAATTATCGTTTTTAATTCGGGCTTGCAAAGGTACGATTTTAGAAGCAATTAAAATTATTTACAATAGGTAATTAAACGTTTAGGGTTTATTGAAGTCTAATTAATTGAGTTTTATATGGTAAAGTTGATAACTAGTCCTGTCAACTTTATATTTAATTAATAGCAACTCTAATAAAGGGAGAGTTGATTGTTTTTTGATTAATTAATTTTAAAAAAGCTTCAGTGTGGTTACTGA
>NZ_JBSHNS010000280.1:0-4542 GCF_053601635.1 Pontimicrobium sp. MEBiC01747 | reverse complement strand
ACCAAAGCCTGTATTACAAAACCGACATTGAGGGAATACATGCTTTCAATGAGGGAACTTGGAAAACAAAAAGGTTAAGCACTAGCTTAACCTTTTATATTTACTGTTTTAATTTTTAATGTATTTGTATAAAATTTTACTTTATCTCTGTGTTAAATGGAAATAATAATTGCACTCCTTTTTGCTCTGTCATTGTCTTTATCTCCTTTAAAATCTTATAGTTTTCAACACCTAGCTCTTCTTCTAAAATAGATTCTTTAGACTTAATTAAACCAAACCCTTCTACTAACTCTTCTATTGTTTTTTCGTAAACTGGAAGTTCTTTTATTCTGTAATCTTCAATTTCTGCTAGTTCGGCAGCGTACTTTAAGGCATCATCTAACCCGCCTAACTCGTCTACTAATCCATTGTTTAAAGCATCGCTTCCAGTCCATACTCGTCCTTGCGCTATTGCTTTTACATCATCTTGTGTTAAGCCTTCTCTACCATCAGCTACACGCTGAGTAAATAACTCGTATACATCATTTATTCCTTCTTTTATAAATGCGCGTTGTTCTTCGCTTAATGGCTCGAAAAAACTATAGGTTACTGCATTTTTATTAGTTTTAACTTGCTCTGCATTAATTCCCATTTTATCTGCTAAGTCTTTTCCATTAGGCAAGGTACCAAAAACACCTATACTTCCTGTTATTGTAGTTGCTTCTGCAAAAATTTTATCGGCATTACATGCTATATAATAACCTCCTGAAGCAGCAACGTCTCCCATAGACACAATTACTGGCTTAACTTTTTTAGTGAGTTCTATTTCTCTCCAAATTAATTCGCTTGCTAGTGCGCTTCCTCCTGGTGAATTAATTCTTAAAACAATTGCTTTTATTTTATCGTCTTCTCTAGCTTTTTTAAGCGCTTCTCCCATAGTACCTTGCCCCACAAAGTTTTCATTACCTTTTCCATAAATAATTTGTCCTTCTGCATAAATTACTGCTATTTTAGCTTTAGCAAATTGTATAGATTTTTTATCTGCTACATAATTAGAGTAATCTTCTATAGTAATTGTATTTATATTTTTATCTGCATCTATACCAATTGCTGCTTTTATAGCACTTTCATATTCGTCTCTGTAGGCAATTTTATCTATTAATTTAGCTTCTTTTGCCATGGTAGGTGTTCTTGCTAGTAAATTATCTGCTATTGTGTTTAAAGCATTTGTAGGTATATTTCTGCTTTGCGATATTTCAGATTTAATTTCGCTCCATAGCCCGTTTAAGTATACACTTATTTGTTCTCTGTTATTCTCACTCATTTCGTTTTCTAAGTAAGGCTCAACAGCACTTTTATATTTTCCAAGTCGTATTACTTCCATTTTCAACCCTGTTTTTTCTTGAAAATCTTTGTAATACAATCGTTCTGTAGACAGCCCTTTAAACTCCATAATACCAACAGGATTCATATAAATGGTATCTGCAATAGAACTTAAATAGTAATCTTTTTGGCTATATACATCGGCATAAGCGGTTATAAACTTTCCAGATTCTTTAAATTTTAATAGTGCATCTCTAATAGCTTTTGTTTGTGAGACTCCCGCCATTAAAAAGTTACTATCTATAGATATTCCTTTTATTTTAGAATCGGTTGCGGCATAATCTATTGCGTTAATAATGTCGAATAGTCCATTTTTATTAGTTTCATCTAAAAATGGATATTCTTTAAATACAGTTTTTGCGGCATAGTCTTTTATAGGAAAATCTAATTTTAAGTCTAATACAGATTGCTCTTTAACTGTAATAATATTTTCTGAAGAGGCTCCTGCAAAAATGCCTATAATTAATAATAGACCAAAACAGATTCCGAAGAAAACGAAGATTCCTGTAACTGTAGCTAATACGCGTTTTATAAAATTCATTATAATTTATCTTTTTTAATTAGTAGTTGTAACATCTGTTTTGTTACAGTATTATTTACTTTAATTTTTCTAACGTTTTTTTACGTTGAATTTTCCCTGAAGTCGTTTCTGAAAATTGAGAAATATTGTATATTTTCTTAGGTTTCTCATGTGCTTTTAACTCACTAAAAACAGAATTATTAATAGTGTAATCTCCTTCTAATACTAGTATAATTTTCTCTCCTAATCGTTCATCTTTTTCTGATGCTATAAAGAAACGGGGTATTACCTTTTCTTTTAACTTATTTTCTAGTTGCTCTGGGAATACTTTAATACCACCTGTATTTATAACATTATCAAAACGTCCCAACCATTTAAAGGCTTTTTCATTTTCTATAATAACATTATCATTTGTTACTATTGTACTTGATGTAATACTTGGTGCTTCTATTATTAGACAACCTCTTTTATCTTGAGAAATACGTACATTAGGTAACGTTTTAAATGTTTGAGTTTTGCCTTTTCCGTTTATTTGTTTTACTGCAACATGAGATACTGTTTCTGTCATCCCATAGGTTTCATAAATTCTAGTTTTTAAATCTTGTATTGTATTTGTTAACGCTTTAGAAACTGGTGCGCCACCTACAATAAGTTGTTTTATTTTACCTAACTTATTTATATTGCTCTGCAATTGCATAGGCACCATTGCAGAAAAATCGTACACTTTTGTTTCGTTAATGCTAAGGCTAGATTTTGGTTCAATTATGTCTAATTCTAAGCCTAGTACAAAAGCTCTAACAAGCATCATTTTTCCTGCTATGTAAGAGGCTGGCAAGCATAATAGAGTACTGTTTCCAGGACGCAATCCAAAGAAATCACCTGTAGCTATGGCTGAATTTACCATTGCTTGTTTACTTAGTTTTATAGTTTTTGGTTGACCAGTAGATCCAGATGTTTTTGCTAAAAGATATGGGGTGTTGTCTTGCCAATCTAGTATGAAATCTCCTATTTCTTTTTGATAGTTTTCGCCTTCCTTTATTAAACTATAGGCTAATTCGTTAAGGTTTTGATATGAATAATGTATTTTATTATATCGAAATCGATTATGTACTTTATTATATTTAGGTACCACTACTCTCCTATTTTATTTATATCCTCAAGTACAGGAGCTTCTACAGCTCCCAATAGTTTATCTTTCCAATTGGTCCATTTGTATTTTTTACTAAAAATAAATAGTAAAATTGGAAAAATTATAAATACAGGTAATACAAGATCTAGAAATCCTAAAGTTGGCTCAGACACATCTTTTAAAACCGAATGTGTTTGAAAAGCAGTCCAATTTGCTGTTACTAAAAGTGCTGTAAATAGATTATTAGCGGCATGAAATCCTAGAGCCAATTCCATACCTTCATCCATTAAAGTAATTATTCCTAAAAATAACCCTGTTCCTATGTAATAAATCATGATGGTGTACCCCAATTTTTCAACTTCTGGGTTAGCGATATGTAATAATCCAAAAATTAATGATGTTATTAATAATGGTGCCCATTTATTCTTTGTTACAACACCAATTCCTTGCATTAAATAGCCTCTAAATAAATACTCTTCGAAACTTGTTTGAAATGGAATTAATACTATAGCAATTATTGCTAGAATTATAAATCGGTTTAACTCAAAATTATTAACATAATCATCTGGGTTTGAATAATAATCAAAAAGGATCATACTAGAAGATAAAATTCCCCAGAAGAAAAAAGAAAATATTATACGTTTCCAATCTATTTTCTCTCGTGCTGTTGTTAAATGAGTAATTGTTTGATTGTGTAATGCTTTTACAACTATAAATAACCCTATTAAACCTATAGCAAATGATAATAGCAATAAAAAGAGATTTAAATTAGGTTCTAATACAGACATCATTGTAGCTTGATCTATATTTGTAAAATCGTCTCCATCCTTTATCATTTTCCCCATAATTACCACAGTGTAGGGTACTTGACCTATAAAAGAAGCTATAATTATTAAAATTGTACCTATAAAGTACCTCCACCAATCGTGTAAAACATTAAATGCTTGCGCTATATACATATATTATATTTTAAATTTCCAATTGTTATTTATATTGTATTGCAATGTACCATTTTTTACTTGCAACGGAGAATCGAAGTTATTTGTAAATAAGCTTCCTGTTCCTAGCCCTTGTGGCATTTTATTTTGTTTTAAATAGGTGTATTGAGCAATAGCATTTAACCCTACATTACTTTCTAATGCGCTAGTAATCCACCAGCCTATGTTATGGTTTTCGGCTAAATTAATCCACTCATTACTACCCGCAAAACCTCCAATAAAACTAGGTTTTAAAATAATATATTGGGGCTTAATTATGTTTAGTAATTCTTCTTTTTTAGTTGTGGAGAAAACGCCTATCAATTCTTCATCTAAGGCAATTGGTAGAGGTGTTACTTCACATAGCTTAGCCATGTCCTCAAATTGTCCTTGTTTTATAGGTTGTTCTATAGAGTGTAGTTTAAACTCGGACAGTTGTTTTAACTTTTCTAAAGCTTCTTTTGGGGCAAAAGCGCCATTAGCATCTACTCTTAATTCTATATCGTTTTCACTAAAGTTATTACGTATGGATTTTAAAAGGCTTAGTTCTGTTT
>NZ_JBSHNS010000279.1:0-4976 GCF_053601635.1 Pontimicrobium sp. MEBiC01747 | reverse complement strand
ATTACCATTTTGGCGATAATTTCTCTTAAAATTTCAGAGGTACCACCTCCTATTGGCCCTAAACGACTATCTCTAAGTAGTCTTGCCATTGGGTACTCTTCCATGTAACCATAACCTCCAAGCATTTGAAGACATTGGTATATTACATCGTCTGCCATTTTAGTAGATCGCAACTTAGAAATGGTCGCTTCTTTAACAACATATTCTCCTTTATCTAATCTTGCTGTTACTGAATAGTTGAATTCTTTACAAACTTCCATATCTGCATATCCATCTGCCATTGTATGGCGTAATGCTTGAAATGTATTTATAGATTTACCAAAAGCTTGACGCTCGGACATATACTGAATTGCATATTCTAGTGCGAACTCTGCTCTTGCATGGGCATTTATTCCCATTATTAAGCGTTCTAATGCAAAATGCTGCATGATGTATGCAAACCCTTTATTTTCTTCACCCATTAAATTACTAGCGGGAATAACAACATTATCGAAAGCTATTTCTCCTGTATCTGAAGCTCGCCAACCAAGTTTATCAAGCTTTGTGGCTGTTACACCTGGAGTATCTCTATCTATAATAAACATACTAATCCCTTTATTTCCTAGTTCTGGATTTGTTTTAGCTGCGACTACAATATAATCGCTATACACTCCATTTGTAATAAAAGTTTTAGAACCATTTATAACATAGGTGTCTCCTTTTTTAACTGCTGTTGTTCGCATTCCTGCAACATCACTTCCTCCAAAGGGTTCTGTTACTGCCATTGCACCTATTAACTCTCCTGTAATACTTTTTGTTAAATACTTTTGTTTTATTGCCTCTCCTCCTTCTGCATTAACATGCGTCATAGCTAAATAGGCATGTGCCCACATTGCTGCAGCAAATCCTCCAGAATTTATTTTTTGTAATTCTTCTAAGAAAATCACTGTGTAAAACAAATCTAAGTCTAAACCTCCGTAAGCTTCAGGATATGCTATTCCAAAGAATCCCATTTCTCCAAACTTCTCCCATATAAAACGGTCTATTTTTCCCGTTTCCTCCCATTTTTCAATATGAGGGACAACCTCTTTCTTTAAAAAATCTTGTAAGCTTTCTCTAAATAATTGATGTTCTTCTGTGAAGTATCTGGTATCCATTTATGTTATTATTCGTTATTTCTAATTAATTGTCAAATATAATCTAATTATCTCTATTTTTTTTATTGGAAAGTCCTTTACTTTTGTTAATTCATCAATAGACTTAAATCCTTCTCTTAGTGTTCTCTCCTCAATAATATTATGTGCTATTTCGTAATCTATGTATTTAATAGTTACTAATTCATCTCTAGTAGCTGTATTAACATTTAGTTTTACTGCTTTTTTAGGTGATTTAATAACACAACGTTCTTTAATATTTTCAATAACTTCTGGAGATAGACCATATATCTCTTGTAATTCTATTAAGGCAATAAAGCCTTTATTTTTAGTACGGTATTTTATAATACGCTCGGATAGTTTTTCGCCGATACCATATATTTTTTGAAGCTGGATAGCTGTTGCTGTACTTAAATCTATTTTTTCGTAATTATCCTTTAAAGTACGTTGATTTGTTTTAGAAAAATTAGCTCTAGGTTTTGGATTTTTCACCCAATCTGGAAACTTAAAATAGGGAGACATTGTTACCAAAAGAGAATCTGAAACTTTTGTTACATTTTGAAATTCTTTAGCAGAATTAACCCATTTATTTTGTGCTCTAAATTTTAATAAACGATCTATCTCTGCTGTGTTCATCCCCAAGACTGCTCCTTTATAATCTGATATGTAGTTTGGGTTAAAAGGAAATATTTTAGTTTTTTTATTATCTATTTCAACGTTTTTAAGAGAATCTATTTGAAGTTTAAACGCTTCTAACGTTTTTGTATCTACAGTAATTTCTTTTGATGGAAATTCTACAAAAGTATAAATACATTGTAATACTACTATGAGTAGTAGTAATAAAAAAATCCCTTTTCGTTGTTGTTTAGTTTTAACGAAAAGAGATTTAATAGCATTCATTTTAATATCTTATATTATGCTTTTTTTTCTTTTATAGCTTTCATATACCTATTAAATTCATCTTTTACTTTCGGCGCTAGAATAACTAAACCAACCATATTAGGAACCATCATTGCAAATATCATTGCATCAGAGAAACCAATAACAGACCCTAAGCTAGCCGCTGCTCCTATTACTACAAAAACACAAAATATAATTTTATATGTATACTCCATTTTTTTTGTTCTTCCAAATAAGTAAGCCCAACCTTGAAAACCATAATATGACCATGAAATCATTGTACTAAAAGCAAATAACACTACAGCTACAGTTAATACATAAGGAAACCATGATATAACAGATTCGAACGCTCCTGAAGTTAACAGAATAGCTTGAGCATCATTTAATCCCGCATTAGCAGACGTTACATTTCCTGTAATTACTAACACTAATGCCGTCATGGTACACACAACAACAGTATCTATAAAAGGTTCTAATAAAGCCACCATACCTTCACTTGCGGCGTATTTTGTTTTTACTGCTGAGTGAGCAATAGATGCAGAACCAACTCCTGCTTCGTTAGAAAAGGCGGCTCTTCTAAACCCTTGAACTAAAACTCCAATAGCTCCACCTGCAACTCCTTCAGGACTAAATGCTCCATTAAAAATTTGAACGAAAGCATCACCTACCATATTGAAGTTTGCAAAAATAACAAATAAAGATGCTGCTACATATATAACAACCATAAATGGTACTATCTTATCTGTTACTTTAGCTATTTTTTTAATACCTCCAATAATAACAACTCCGACACATATTGCCATAATAATACCAAATAACCATCCTTTACCATGTAAAAAAGATTCATTACCACCTGTAATACTTTCAACTAATTGAAATGCTTGGTTAACTTGAAACATGTTACCGCCTCCAAAAGAACCTCCAATAACAAATATCGCAAATAAAGCTGCTAATACTCTCCCTAAACCTGCAAACCCTTTAGATTTTAACCCTTTTGTTAAATAATACATTGGACCTCCATAAACAGTTCCATCTTCTGCAATATCTCTATATTTAACACCTAGCGTACACTCTACAAATTTTGAAGCCATACCTAACAGACCTGCTATAATCATCCAAAATGTTGCTCCAGCTCCTCCAATAGAAACTGCAATGGCAACTCCAGCAATATTCCCCAAACCTACAGTAGCTGATAACGCTGCTGTTAATGCTTGAAAGTGACTCACTTCTCCTTCATGACCTTCTACTGCTATAGTTTCTATAGCATCTCCTCCTGGAGTAGAATCTCCTGCCATCACCATAGATTCGTGGTGATCTAGATGATCATATTTACCACGAACAATATTTACAGATGTAAAAAAGCCTCTAATATTTATTAACTTAAAATATATGGTAAAATATAATGCTCCTAAGATTAATGGAAATAAGACCCAAAAGACTTTAACTCCTCCCCCAAAATCTATTTGATAAAATATGAAGTTAACAAACCATCCTGTAGCATCTCCAAATGCCTCATCTATTTTTTGATCTAAACCTTTTTCTGTAGTCTCTTGTGCAAAGGTTAAAAGTGGTAAAATTAATGTAAAAATTGAAAGAAGATATTTCTTCATAATATATTTTAGTTAGTTAATATTTATTTTAAGACCAGCAAGATGCAAAAAAATGATGACTTTTTAAAAGTATACTTATTAAATTATGCTCGTTATTAATTCATTTTAACAGGTTTTTTGTTAAAACTTAGTCTAAATTATAAAGTGAGTTTAATTTCTGTATTTGTTCTGGGCGACCTAAAACTATAATTTTAGAATCTGGTACTAGTTTTAATTCGGCTTCTGGGTTTACCAGATACTCACCATCTGATCCTTTAAAACCAATAACGGTACATCCTGTTTTGTTTCGTAAATCTAAATCTCTAATGGTGCGAATATTAGATGTATTGTATAGCTTATCTACACTTACTTCTTCTATATTTATGTTGTCGTTATCTTCTCCTACAATTCCTAAATTATCTATAAATTCTATTAAATCTGGCACAACGACTAAAGAGGCCATGTGGTCTCCTCCTATTCTGTCTGGTAATATTACATTATTTGCTCCTGCTAATTTTAATTTATTATAGGACGTTTCTTGAGAGGCTCTACTAATTATTTGCATCTCATTATTTATTTGCCTTGCAGATAATACTACAAACAGATTATCTGCATCATTTGGTAAAGCAGAGATTAATGTACTAGCTCTATCTATTCCTGCTTCTAATAGTGTATCGTCTTCATTAGCATTTCCATAAACAAAAGCGACACCTTCTTCTTGAAATTTCTCAATAATATCTTTGTCTTTTTCTATAATTACAAATGGTCTATTATGTGCTAGCAGCTTTTTGGCTGCTTGTTTTCCATTTCGTCCATAGCCGCAAATAATAATATGATTAGAGAGATTGTCTATTTTCTTTTTCATTTTCTTTTGTTTTAATTCTTCAAGACTATTTCTATTTACAATATGTTCTGTTATTATGGTTAATGCATAACCAACCACAACTACACTTGTAAGTATTAAAAATATTGTAAATATTTTAGCGTTTGCGTCTAAAGGTGCTACTTCTCCAAAACCAACTGTGGTAATTGTAATAACTGTCATATACAACGCATCTATAACTGATACTCCTGAGAGCGCCATAAAACCAATAACACCAATAAGTAATAATGCCACAACCTGCATTATTGCTCTATATATTTTTACTTTAAAAATCTCATTTAGTAGATTATTCATAAATCGAAGACTGATGATCGTTTTGTATATAACATATCTTTAATACGCATCCAAAAGGCAAGGAATAAATATAAGGCAAAACCAAAACCAACGGTTACAAATGTAAGGTACATAAAAGAGGTTCTAACCACTTTTGCTCTTATTCCTAAACGATCTGCAATACGTTGGCAAACATGG
>NZ_JBSHNS010000278.1:0-5085 GCF_053601635.1 Pontimicrobium sp. MEBiC01747 | reverse complement strand
GGGTTAAAGGTTGCAGTTGCTCCTGCAGGAAGTCCTGCTGCTGAAAATGTTGTAGGGTCTGTGTTACCTCCAGTTGCTGTATATGTTAAGTTATAGATAACTTCATTTCCAGGAGAACAAATACTAGATGCACTGTTAGTAGCTGCAATTGTAAAATCTGGTGCTGCAGAACATACAACTACATTAGGCTTAAATTGAGACTCTATAGACATAATATAGGCCTCTGCAACTGTAATTTGTCCAGCACTAAACATAAACATACAAGCATCATTGGTATAATCCATATAACTTTGGAACAGAACTTGTTCACTTGAATCACAAGCAGGCGATCCTCCTAAAGTAGGGCAACCTCCAGAACTTGCATTTTGGTTTGGTGTATCTGCAATACCATCATCTGTTGAGCAAGATCCTGAAAAGGTGTGTTCTAAATTATAAAAGTGACCTAGTTCATGCGTTACTGTTCTTCCTAAATCGTATGGTGCACCAGGTACTATTCCAGAACTTGGGCAACCAGCACCAGAGCCAAATGCTCCTAAATTCATTGTTACAGAATTTCCATTAGCTATACTTCCTCCAAGAGGTGAGAAACCTAATAGACCGCCTCCAATATCTTTAACTAAAAAATTCATATATCCTCCCCAGTTAGGGTCTGTAGATGTTCCTCCTCCAAAGTTATAACCAATAGTTACAGCAGGGCCACCTTCTACTAAATCTGGATCTGTACCAGATGGATGGTTCATGGTAGCAATACAAAATAAAATATTAGCAGCACCAGTATTTACTCCAGGATAGTGAGATGAAGCAGCAGCCCAGTTAGAGATGTCTGCATTAGTACCTGTAAAATCTGCATTTAAAATGTCTACTTGATTTTGAGCTAATGCTTCTAAACAAGCACGATCTGATTCTTGTGCTTCTGGATAGTGAACCGCTACAGGAATTATTATAGGATCCATTCTTCTTGCTGTTGCTTTATTAGCAAGGTTTTTTTCAAGTTGAGCTTTAAATTTAGCTTGAGATGCTCTATATTGTCTAGCAAATTGAGGGTCTTTCATTTTTTCTTTCATGTAATCGACCATTCCACATTTTTCTTGTGAATACGATGAAAACACGCATAGTATAAATGCTAATGTAAAAAGTAAAGGATTACTTTTTAAAGTAATTTTAGAGTTCATTTTTTGTTGGATTTTTTTAAATTAAGTGTTAAAAATATCTTAAAATAGCTTTATAAGCAAGAAAAAATTAATCTTTATAATATCCTATAAACTCTATAGAGTTAACAATGCCTGTTGTATAATTGTTTTACAAAGTGAGTAAAGGTTTTATGTGTAAAAGGATATTAACCATTAAAAAAATGTAATAATTATATAAATTTGCATGTAATGGCAAAGCGAGGACAAGAAAAAAACACGAAAAATAAAGCGAAGCATACTAAGTTGATGAATAGAAAAAAGAATAAGCTTCGTAATGAGAAAGCAACGCGAGAGCAGCGTTTAAAAGCAATTATAAAAAAAGCAAACGAAAGCTAATCTATTTTACTACAGGACAATGTTACTTTTTTAGTATTGTTTAAGGTTGTAAAAAACAGGTAATAATTTCCTCCGTCTTTAATTTTTAATTTTTTTCTTATGGTTTGTACAGTTTCAGGAAAGTTTCGTGTTGTAACATTAGCTTTAGTAATATTCATTTCTTTTTTAAACAGCTTCTTATTATAGTCTATTATTTTTTCAATTTTAAAACGCCTACCTGGAAACGTTATTAAAGAATTGCTTGTATACAAATGCGAATGTTTTTGTAACTTGTTTAGGTTTAATTGAGATGAAATACTGTTAAAAGCTCCCATTTTTAATATGGCAGCATTTGGTTCGTATAAATAGGTTAGTGGCTCACTATAATTAGCTTCTGTTTCTGCTTCTTCGTTTAAATAAAACTGAAACGTTTGTTGTGTTGTTTTTAAAAGGTTAGTGGTTTGTATATTTATTTCTCCATTAAAATCACGATCTAAAACCCATAATAATTCTTTTACTTCATTATTTACTGCAACACTGTATATTGTTTTTACATATTTTAATTCGTTAATTCCAATAGAAACATCAAGTAAAGGAGATGTTTTAATTACTATTGTTTTTGTGCGTTTAAATAATAAATCTAGATGCTTTGGTATATTTGGTAAACAATCATTTAATAAAAAAACTTTGCCTTTAGCGTCATTTCTACGTGAAGGATCTATATATATATAATCGAACTTTTGTTCGCTTTTTAAAAGGTATTCAATACCATCTTGATTAATACAATTAACATTATTAATAGCTAATTGCTTATAGTTATGAGATACTTTTTGTGATAATTCATTATTAATTTCACAGTGCACTACATCTTTAAACACTTTTGAAAAATAATAGCAGTCTACCCCAAAGCCTCCTGTTAAGTCTATTATAGAATTACCAGATATTAAACTAGCTTTAAATTTAGCAGTAATTTCTGAAGAGGTTTGTTCTATATTAAGCTTATTAGGGTAATATATTTGCTTAGTATTAAACCAAGTGGGAAGTTTTTTTTTACAACGTTTTTTTGCTTCAATTTGTTCTATAATAGCTTTTGCTTCTACAGTAGTATTAGGTATGCCTTTTAATAGAAGTGAAGCTATATCTGAATTTAAATTAGCATTTATAAATTCCTGATGTTCTGTATTTAAAATAGAATAATTCAAAAAAAGTGGTATTAAAGCCCTTTGGTTAGTTTCTTAACTATTTTATTTTCAGATAAGAATTCTTTTAAAATAACTTTTATAGCTGTATATGCTGGGATTGCTACTACTAATCCAATAATACCAAATAAAACGCCAGCAATAAGTATCACTAAAAATATTTCTAATGGATGAGATTTAACGCTTTTAGAAAATATTACAGGTTGACTAAAGAAATTGTCTACCAATTGCGCGATTACAAACCCAATCATTACATAAATGGTTTTTGGTAAAATAACCTCGCTAAAGCTGGCTCCTAAATTACTAGTCATGGTAAGAGTTAGCATTAATACGGCGCTTACCATTGGTCCAACATAAGGAATTAGATTTAAGAGCGCACATAAAAAGGCTATTACTACGGCGTTTTTAATACCAAAAATAAGTAATACCGCTGTGTAGATAACAAATAGTATTAGTATTTGAAATACTAAGCCTACGAAATATCTTGAGAGTAGATCTTTAATTTTAGTAAACGATTTTTTAGAACGTGTTTCTTTATTATCTGGAATAATGGTCATAATACCATCTTCCATTAATTTGCTGTCTTTTAAAAAGAAAAATGAAATAAATAACACAGAAAATAAACCAATACTAAAGCTTCCGAAACCACTAACTATCGAGTTTAAAAAGTTTGGTATTACAGAGTAATCTATTTTTCCGAGTAGATTTGAGTCTTTTAAAGATTGTTCTACATCTACGCTACTAATATTAAAATAGGTTGTTATTTCCTTGTAAAGGCCTTCAATATTACTTTGTAAACTGTCTATATTTAAAAGCGATAAATTATGTCCTTGTTCTACTATTAAAGGGATAAAAAGCATAACTAAGCCTACTAAAAGCCCTATTAAAAATACCATAGTAACAATAACCGATAGTGTATTGCTAAACTTTAATTTACGTCTTAAAAACAAAACAATAGGACGCCCAATAAGTGATATTACACCTGCTATAGCGATGTAAACAATGATGGCTTGTATTTTATATAAAAAGAAAACAAGAATAAGCACACCTAGTATAATCCCTATAGATTTTAATATGCCGTTAGATATGGTGTTAGAATTCATTTAGTAAATATACATATTGCTGTTAAATTTCCGAATTACTGATTAGAATTTATTTAATAAATGGATTTAGTATTTTGATGAAATTCGTTAATTTGAGTGCGTTTTACGATTAAAAGGCGTAAAACCTATATAGAAAATATGAATTTTTGGTTACAAATTTGTTCTCGATACAATACCTCATTTACCGTGTACTGAGCGTAGACGAAGTATTATAATTACTCGAATTGATGTTGGGATAAAATCAAAATCATGTCGTCAGTTCGAGTAAAATTCCTTTTTTAGGAATTTTGTATCGAGAACCATTTGGGTTATAAAGCTTATCGAGACAATTCCTCGTTAATCAGAAATTTGAACCGAAATGCTACTATTTTAGTTTGATTCAAAATTTGTATAACAGAATTCTTACTATCGTAACTGTTTTGTTATTTCGTACAATGCAATATTTGTTGCTTGTACAACATTCATACTACTATTTTGTCCAAACATATCGATATGAATAATTGTATCGCTAAGTGCTAAAATAGGTTCTGAAACTCCAAAATTTTCATCGCCAATAACAAGTGCTATTGGTTGTTTTTTAGAAAATTGACAGTTATGGATTGGAGTACTATTATCTGTAATTTCTAAAGAGACAATTTTGTAACCTTTAGTTTTTAATTGATTAATGACTAGGGAAATATTTTCATTAACTTCAAAATCTACAACTTTTTCGGTAGCTCTAGAGGTTTTTGTCATTTTTCTACCCATAGGAATTTCTGAAGTGCAAAATATAATTTTTTCTATTCCGAAGGCATCAGCAATACGAAATAGACTTCCAATGTTTGGTGCATTCGTTACATTTTCGCAAACTAACGTTATTGGAAACGTATGTTTGGTAAATTTGGTGTTGTAGTGGGTTAATTGCATTTAAAAATATGGTAGATGAAAAGGTTTGCCACAATTGTAATTTGAATGAAGAAACATGTCGGAGGTAATAATACATCCAAAAGACTCTTTATGAAAATTATTTAGACCAACAGTGTAAGTATGTTTATTAATACTGGATAACGATACAAAAAGAAATAATAATGCTAAACTAAAGGCTATGATTTTATTTTTAAAGTTAAACAGTTTCATTACTTAATTCTCGAAAGCATATTTTACAATATTTGCACCCATTTGTAGAGAGCGTAATCTTACCTCTTCGGGATCATTATGTACTTCTGGGTCTTCCCAACCATCTCCTAAATCACTTTCAAAAGTAAATAATAATACCAATCTGGTTTTATGAAATAAACC
>NZ_JBSHNS010000277.1:0-4229 GCF_053601635.1 Pontimicrobium sp. MEBiC01747 | reverse complement strand
TGTTAGGAACGGGAGAAACACTTATTCAAAAAACGTTTCAGCGATTATCGCAAAGTATTCCTAAAGAAAATATTTTCATTTTAACAAATGAGCGCTATAACGACTTAGTATTTCAACAATTACCAGAAATAACAAAGCGACAAGTCGTTTTAGAGCCGGCAATGCGTAATACAGCACCGTGCATATTATATGCATCATTAAAAATTCAGAAAGAAAACCCAGAAGCAGTAATGATTGTAGCACCAAGCGATCATTGGATAGAAAATGAAGCAGCATTTGCAAAAAATGTTCAAGAAGCATTTGAGTTTTGTGAAAACAATAATGCGTTAATGACATTAGGAATACAGCCAACCTTTCCAAATACAGGATACGGCTACATAGAATATAATACGCATTCTACCGAAACCATCAAACCAGTAAATCAATTTAGAGAAAAGCCAGATTACGAAACAGCAAAAGGATTTATAGCAAAAGGTAATTTTCTATGGAATGCAGGCATTTTCATGTGGAGTGTAAAAACAGTTATAGAAACCTTTAAAACCAATCAACCAGAACTATTTAATTTATTTGAAAAAGGAAACGCAGTTTACAATACAGAGTTCGAAGACGATTTTATAAGAGACAATTATGGTAAAGCCGAAAATATCTCTGTAGACTATGCAATTATGGAGAAATCAAATAACGTTTATGTACTTCCTGCAACATTCGATTGGAACGATTTAGGAACATGGGGTAGTTTGTATGACAAACTAGATAAAGATGACGATAACAATGCTGTAGTAAATGCGAGAATATTAACAGAAGGAACTTCTGGAAATATGATACGCACACAAAAAGATAAAGTAGTTGTAGTAGATGGTTTAAAAGACTATATTATAGTAGACAAAGATGAGGTGCTATTAATATACCCGAAAAAGAAAGAACAGGACATTAAAAAAGTACTGCAAAAAGTGAAGAATAACTTCGGAAACCATTTAGGATAAACATAAAAGATTCTACGAATTAACACAATTATGGAAGAAAATAAATTCAATTTTACTGATGAAGAAGTAAATAAAGAAGATTCAGTAAAACAATCTAAAGAAGCTGTAAGGAAAGATGCACAAGGTTTTTTTAAAAGTATAAAAACCTTTTTTGTAGAGTTATTAGATTTTAGAGATGATACCGACAGAGATGCAACTATAGAAGCTATAAAAGTAGATATTCCATTTAAGGGAGCTACCGCTTGGATTTTAATTTGTTCCATATTTGTGGCCTCTATAGGTTTAAATGCAGACTCTACCGCTGTAGTAATTGGAGCCATGTTAATATCGCCTTTAATGGGGCCAATTTTAGGAATAGGACTATCAATAGCCATTAACGATATAGATACCTTAAAGAAATCGCTAATAAATTTAGCGGTAATGATTGTTTTAAGTTTAATAACAGCGTTTCTGTTTTTTAGATTTTTTCCGTTAAGCGAAGATACATCGGAGTTATTAGGTAGAGTTCAGCCAGATATAAGAGATGTATTAATAGCCTTTTTTGGAGGGCTAGCCTTAATAATAGCACGAACAAAAAAAGGAACAATAGCCTCTGTAATTTTTGGAGTAGCCATAGCAACAGCGTTAATGCCGCCTTTATGTACGGCAGGTTACGGTTTAGCAAAAGGAAACTTCATTTATTTTGGACAAGCCATGTATTTATTTACTATAAATACCATTTTTATAGCTTTGGCAACATTTTTAGTCTTAAAAATTTTAAGGTTTCCTATGCTTAAATATGCCAATTCTGCAAAACGAAAACGTATTGCTAGAATTGCATCTTTAGTAGCTATAGTAGTAATGATACCAGCTGTTATGACATTTTTAAATGTGTTAAAAAAGAGTCAGTTTGAAGCAGATGCTAAGCGATTTATAGCCAATGAATTAAATGGATTACCAAATGCACGTTATATAAAAAAGAGCGCAACTCCAGATTATAACCCTTCTGGACCATCGGTTATAGAATTAACAACATTTGGCTCTGATAAGATTTCTGACGAGACTAAAGCAGTGCTTAAGCAACGTTTTGTTGCTTATAGTAATTTAAAGAATACGGATTTAGTTATTAATCAAACAAAAAATAAGGAGATTAACAACTTAGAGTATATGGAAGAGTTGCGAACACGTGATTCATTAGACTTAATGAGTCAGCAACAAAAAATCACATTTTTAGAAAGTAAAGTAAAACAACTCTCTAAATTGGAGCGAAACTATATTCCGTTTGAGAACATTACAGAAGAGGTAAAAATAAATTATGAAAATTTAGAAAAGCTATCTTATTCTAAAGTGATTAATTCTAATTTTAAAACATTAGATACAGTTGATGTGTTTTTAGTAAAATGGAATGACTCATTAATTACTAAAGAAGCGCAATTAAAGCAAGAGCTAAAACTAAAAGAATGGCTGAAATTAAGGCTTAAATTAGATACACTGGTAGTAAAAAAGAATAACGAATAATATTTAAAGAGGATAATTTATTTATTCTCTTTTAAATAAGCCTCGCGCACTTTTTGAAATAAATTAGAAGAATATACAAAGTCTGTAACAATCTCATTATCTGTTTTAAAAATGGTATGTTTAGAACCCTCCCAGGCTTTTAAACCATTACGTAAGAATACTATTTTCTCACCAATTTCCATAACAGAATTCATATCGTGAGAATTAATAACAGTTGTTATATTATATTCTTCAGTAATTTCTTGAATTAAATTATCTATTACAATAGCCGTTTTTGGATCTAAACCAGAATTAGGCTCATCACAAAATAAATATTTAGGATTATTAACTATGGCGCGAGCAATAGCAACTCGCTTTTGCATTCCTCCAGAAGCCTCACTAGGCATTTTTTTATGGGCATCTGGCAAGTTAACACGTTGTAAAACAATATTAGCACGCTCTCTCATGTCACTTTTACTAAGCTTAGTAAACATCTGTAGAGGAAACATTACATTCTCTTCTATAGTCATAGAATCAAATAAAGCACTCCCTTGAAATACCATGCCAATATTTGCGCGCATATCTCGTTTTTTAGCTTCAGTAAGTTTTGAAAAGATTTCCCCATCATAGGCTATACTACCTTCTTCATAATCGAATAAACCCAATAAACACTTTAGGAAAACTGTTTTACCAGAACCACTTTGCCCAATAATAAGATTGGTTTTACCTTTTTCAAAAGTAGTCGTAATACCTTTTAAAATATGTGCCTCTCCAAACGATTTATGTAAGTCTTTAACTTCTATCATTAACTAAGTAATAATTGGGTTAATATATAATTTAAAAGGATAATAATAACACTAGTCCAAACAAAAGATGTTGTACTGGCTTTACCAACTTCTAAAGCGCCTCCTTTCATATAAAACCCATGGTAAGAAGGTACTGTAGCCAATACAAAAGCAAATAATAATGTTTTTATAAAAGCATAAGTAATATGAAATGGTATAAATTCTGTTTGTATACCTAAAATATAATCATCTATAGAAGCATAACCTCCAAAAATACAGGCAGCTAAACCGCCCATGATACCCAAAAACATGGCAATAGAAATAATAAAAGGATATAATGTTAAAGCAATAAATTTTGGAAATACTAAGTAGTTTAAAGAGTTAATACCCATAACCTCTAAAGCATCTATTTGTTCTGTAACACGCATGGTACCAATACTAGATGTAATAAAAGAACCAACTTTTCCAGCCATAATAATAGACATAAAAGTAGGTGCGAATTCTAGAATAATAGATTGCCTAGTAGCAAAACCAACTAGATATTTTGGAATAAGCGGATTGTCTATATTTAAAGCCGTTTGTATAGTGACTACACCACCAACAAAAAAAGCAATAAAAGAAACAATACCTAATGATCCAATAATTAAATCATCGATATCTTTTAATATTAGTTGCTTCATAACAGACCATTTGGTTTGTTTACGAAACATTTCGAAAATCATTAAAAAATAAACACCAATATTGTGTAGGTACTGCATAAGTTAATTTATTGGTGCTAAAGTATAAAAAGTCTAGTTTAGTTCAATACTAATTTTAAATTAAGATAAGTTAGAGCCGTTTCTAAGTTATAAACAATGTAATTATTAGGTCTCTTTTTGTTTTTCTTAACTAGAATTTAAAATAATAACTAAAATGAAAGCTGTATTTTTGAACCCTATACTAAAATGAATTTATTATGAGATTTTTTCTGAGTGCTGTTGTAATG
>NZ_JBSHNS010000276.1:0-10337 GCF_053601635.1 Pontimicrobium sp. MEBiC01747 | reverse complement strand
TTAAATCGGAAACAACAACTTCTTCTAAAGCTAATGCTAATTCTGTTAAAGTAATTTTAGAATTGCCAAACTTTATCCAATCATTAGTTACCCTAACTTTAATAGATTTATAACCTAGGTACGATAAATGCAACGTATCGTTAGCTTTAGCTTTAAGTTCGAATGTACCATCTTTAGTAGTAGAAGTACCTATAACTTGATTTATGTTTACAATATTAACACCTTCTAAAGCTTTATCTGTAGAAGCATCTACTATGGTTCCTTTGACTTCTGTATCTTTTTCTACCTCTTGCGCATAACAAAATGTAGTGCCAATAAGTAAAGTAAATAAGATTAAAAAGTGCTTCATATTTAAGTATATAAGAATTGTAAAAATAGTAAAGAAATTAACACACTATATAATACAGGTCGTTATTTTGACTAAAAATTAACAAATAAGTTTAAACTTGTCTATTAAAAAACTGAAGATTTACACTATTAAATGCTATGGTTACCTAAAAAAACACCTC
This sequence comes from Pontimicrobium sp. MEBiC01747, assembly GCF_053601635.1. Lineage (NCBI taxonomy): Bacteria > Pseudomonadati > Bacteroidota > Flavobacteriia > Flavobacteriales > Flavobacteriaceae > Pontimicrobium > Pontimicrobium sp. MEBiC01747. The sequence goes on along the minus strand of NZ_JBSHNS010000276.1, from coordinate 9,828 downwards.
AAACAATTTTAAAGTTTGAGGTGTTTTTTACTATTAATTATCTTCTTGAACGCCTTGGTCTAGAGGCACCAGCGTCTGAGCGTCTAGAGCGAGATTCATTGTTATCACTGCGTCTTCTATCATTACGTTTAGAATCGTTTCTAGGGCCACTAGAACGTCTGTCGTTACGTCTTCTGTCTCCACCACCTTTTTTATCATCTCTACGTCTTCCGCGACCTCTACCACCTCGGTTAGGTTTATCTTCAGTAATTTCTACATTTACAAAACGACCATTGTGCTTAAAATCTGTAAAGAAAGCTAATACTTTTTCTTGGTGTTCTTTTTCTGTATTAAAGAAAGAGAAAGTGTCTTTTGTATCTACTTTAAAAACATCATCGCGGCCTAAGCCTAATTGCTCTTTTAAAAAGTCTTTTAGCTTCATCCAATCGAAACCATCTTTTTCACCAACGTTAATAAAGTAGCGAGCGGCTCTACCTCCAGAGCGACTTTCTCTACCAGAGTCTTGACCTGGTTTAATATTTAAATCTTTAGCTTTTTGGTAATAGTTAAAGAAACGAGTAAACTCTACAGAGAAAAACTTTTTAATTAATTCTTCTTTACTAGTATCTTCAAATAATGCATTTATATCTTCTAAATACTTATCAATCTCATGATTAATTTCTGTATTATGAATTTTATTTGCTAAAGACATTAATTGTACTTCGCAAATTTCCATTCCGTTAGGAATTTCTTTAAGCTCAAACTTTTTGTTTATAATGCGCTCTATGCTTTTAAGTCTACGTACCTCACTCTTTGATACAATAACCATAGAAACCCCAGTTTTTCCTGCACGTCCAGTTCTTCCAGAACGGTGCGTATAGGTTTCTACTTCGTCGCTTAATTGGTAGTTAATTACATGTGTAACATCGTCTACATCTATACCACGAGCTGCTACATCTGTAGCTACTAGCATTTGTATTTGGCGTGATCTAAATTGTTTCATCACAATATCACGTTGATTTTGACTTAAATCTCCATGTAATGCACCTGCACTATAACCATCTTCAATTAACTGTTCTGCAACTTTTTGAGTATCTCTTTTTGTTCTACAAAATATTACCGAAAATATATCTGGATTAGCATCGGCTAAACGTTTTAAGGCTTGGTAACGGTCTCTTGCATTTACTAAATAGTATTCATGAGATACGTTATTTGTACTCTGGTTTTTGTGTCCTACAGTAATTTCCTGTGGGTTAACCATAAAGTTTTTTGCTATTGCTGCTACCTCTCTTGGCATGGTAGCAGAAAATAACCAGGTGTTTTTATCTTCTGGAGTATGTGATAAAATATCTGTAATATCTTCTTTAAACCCCATGTTTAGCATTTCGTCGGCTTCATCTAAAACAGAATATTCAATTTTAGAAATATCTACCAAACGTCGGCTAATCATATCTTTCATACGACCAGGAGTTGCTACAATTATTTGAGCTCCACGTTTTACTTCTCTTGCTTGATCTGTAATACTAGAACCACCATAAATAGCAACAACATTAAGACCATTACAGTATTTACCATACTGTTTCATCTCGTTAGCAATTTGTAAACAAAGCTCACGAGTTGGTGATAAAATTAAACCTTGTGTTGTGCGGCTATTAATATCAATTTTTTGAAGCATAGGAAAACCAAACGCTGCTGTTTTTCCTGTACCAGTTTGTGCTAAAGCAACTAAATCGGTTTCTTCTTCTAATAAAATAGGAATGGCTTTGTCTTGGACTTCACTCGGTTTTTCGAAACCTAAATCTGTAATAGCATTTAATAAGTCTTCGTTAAGACCTAAATCTTGGAATGTGTTCATTCTTGTAATAAGTATTTCAATGTCATCATTATGTTGGTGTTACATATAGAAGCGCATCGAACATACTTAACCTAAAACTTCTAGTAACACATCCTCTCTCTGAGGAATTCAATAAAACCACTTGGGTTTCAGCGTGCAAAGGTAAGACTTTATTTAAGAATAGCAATAGCTAGTTTGTGTGAGGAATAATAACTTTAAGTATTTCTTAATCCCTCTAGATAAAGGCAAAAAGAAATACTTAAAAGTTAAAAAACTAATTTAAGGTTTATTATGATTAAGAGAGTTATGATTACCAGACGTCGTTCCATCAAAAGTACTGCAACCATTAGAAGATGTAATTTTAGTCCCTCCTTCTTGTTTTTCATTAGAACCACCTTTTACATGTAATAATTCGTTTACATTTAATTCAACAACTGAATTTTTTCTATATGTAAGTGGAGTTGATTTTGTTTTCATAATGTAAAATGTTAGGGATATTAATTATGTACTATTTTTTTGTTTTTATAGTATCAATAGTAGCCGTAGTTGTTGTTATAGTTTCTAAAGTGTTACAGCCAGCAGAAGATGTTAATTTAGTGTTGCCTTCAAGTTCTTGTCCTGTACCACCATTAATTTGGACTAATTGTTTTAGGTTTAATTCTACAATAGAGATTTTGTTTAATTCAAAAATGTTTTTTCTTGTTTTCATGATTTTAAAATTTAATAATTAAAAGAATTGAAAAGTTTAAATATTAATGGTAGTTGTTTTCAAATGTATAATATAATCCCTTTGTTTTAAAGGAATGATAATGTCCGATTTATAAATTGGGCACACTTTTTTAAGTATTAAACCTAGTATAATTGTAACTTGTACTTTAAATACTATCTTAAACGAAAAGTAATAAATATGGCTAAATATCTTCTTATTGTTTTAAGTACTCTCTTGATGTTTTCTTGTTCTAATTTTCAAGACGAACAAATGGCAAAAACAAGTGAATACTACTTTAGAGAATTAACAAAGAATATGTTTAGTGAACCGGCTAAAGCAATTTTATTTTCAAAAAAGTATATAGAAGTAAATAAAAAACGAAACATCAATGATAGTATTCTGTTAGGATATGGTTGTTTAACCATGGCTTTTTATAACAATAATGAGTTAGATAGTATTACATATTACACAGAAGAAGCGTTAAAATATACTAATACACCAAAAAAAAGATTTTTAACCCAAGTCGATTTAGCAGATGTTTTTCAAGAATATAATTATAACCAAGCAGCTCTAATACTTTATGAAGAAAGTCTAAAGCTAGTAAAAGATAATAATTTAAGTAAGAATGATGAAGATTATGTAAATCGGGAGATTAATTTTATTAGGTATAAAATTCATCAAGTAGAAGATAGGGCGTTGCAAGGGCGAATAAAAGCATACGAAAAAGCATTAGGAGGCGATGATATGAGACAGCTTAGATATACAAGGTTGTATCTAATACAAGCTTTTATAGAACATAATATGCCAAATGAGACTTTTAAATTAATAGAAGAAGGTCTTATCGATTCAAAAGCGAGAAATAATATTAAGTTTCAATATTTGTTTAATAAAATGAAGGCTGAAGCATATCTACAAAAAGAAGAATTTAATTTAGCTTTAAAGTTTATTAATATAGCTAAGGAATTAGTAAAAAAAATACATCATAAAAAGTATGCAGTTGAAGCTGAATATATTTTAGCAAGAATCTACGAAAAACAAGCTAAATATAATTTGCAAGTAAATATCCTAGAAGATATTATATGTGAAAATAAGAGAGCTACTTTAAAAGATTTTTATAAATACTATAAGTTATTAACTAACGGATATTTACAGTTAGGAAATATTGATAGGTATGTAGAATATAGCCAAGCTTATACATTAGAGGTAGAGCAGCAGGCAAAAAGAGATATGGAAGCGTTGTCAAAATCTCATGAAATTACCGAAACAGTAAAAGCGAACATAATAGCTGATCAGAAAAATGAGAAAACCAATTGGATACTAGCATTTCTAGCTGTATGCCTCATTTTACTATTATTCTTTATAAGACATAAAATTATTGAAAATAAAAATAAAGAGTTATTTAATAGTTTAATGGATAAGATAAAAACTTACGAAGCACAAGAACTTAAAAACGAGCCAATGTTAAATATAAAAGGAGATGGTGCTACTAGGTCTGTTTTTAAAGAATCGAAATATAATATCCAAAAAGAAAAGCCAAAATTTAATGCCAATGATGATAAATTTGAAGCGATATTAGAAAAGCTTAAAAAATTGGAAGCCAAGCATTATTATTTAAAACAAAATTGTACGTTACATAGTACCGCAAAACAATTAAAAACCAACACCTCTTATTTATCTAAAGTTATAAATAATCACTTAGGAAAAAATTTTAGTACCTATATTAATGAATTAAGAATAAACTATGTTGTTCTAGAATTAAAGAGAAATAAAACGCTTAGAGCTTATTCCATTAAAGCTATAGCAGAAGAGATTGGTTATAAAAAAACTAGTACGTTTTCTAAGTATTTTAAAGAAATTACAGGTATTTCCCCTTCTGTGTATATAAAGAATTTATCTAAAAAAACTTAGGTGTTTAATTTAACAAGTTTCTGGCTCTTATTATAAAGAATTGATTTTCATAATTATGGGCTGTCGAATTTTTAAATTGGAGAAGCTAAATAAATTACGGATGACGCTAAAATGATTTTTTGTGACATAAAACGGATATAAAATCTAGAAATACTATTAAAAAATAAGCATATTTAGCGATGGAGTAATAGTATATACTTTTGAAGTTAAAATAGCATCATAATACAGAGGGTTTAAAGCTTCTTTTAAAAGGAAAATTAGGAAAGGCAAATATTAAAAAGGTTACTTAAGTTGGTGAGAGATTAACAAAAAGTTGCCATATTCTGGCAACTTTTTGTTTTGCTAACTATAAATTAGTGTGTAATTGCAAGGCTTATTCCTATTCCTATTACTATACCACATGCCATAGTAGTAGTAATAGCAGTAGCTGTAGAGCTTCCTCCTTCAATTTCTAATAATTGATTTGGATTTAATTCTATTACTGAATTCGTTTTAAAATCTAATTTGTTTTTCGTTTGCGTTTTCATAATTTGTGTTTTAAATTTATTGTTTAAGATCTCGTTAGTTTATAGTGAAATGAGATAATTATCACTTATATATAAGTAAACTAGCTTATGTTATAGAAGTTATTTGTATTGTATATTTCGATAAAGTCGATGACTATTAATAATCTATATATATAGCGTGATTTACTTACTAAATACTAATTTGTGTTATACAACAGAATCTGTTATATTTCTAGTAATGATTGTAATGATGTCTATTGTACCTAATGTAAAACCACCTCCGTTAATTGTTTTTAACTCCTGATTAGATAATTCTAAAATTGATTTTTTGTTAAATAGTAACAGGTTGTATTTTTGTGCTTTCATAATGTATTCGTGTTTTTGATTGATGATTGATTTTCGATTAAGAGTTAGTTTTAATCTTTAGAACATAGAGTGTCCGACGAAAAAGTAATTATCGTAGCGATTGTATACCAACCTCCTGTTACTTCTTGTAATTGGCTATTACTTAACTCAACTAATGCATTCTTCTTAAACTCTAATGTTTTTGTTTGTGTTTTCATAATTTGTGCTTTAATTATTTTTACTATTACTAGTGCATCCTATATTATAAAATGTATGTAACTACTTATATTTGATGACTCAAAGAAATCTTAAAAAAAAGAAGTAAGCAAACTAAGTTTAACCCATATTTATAAATATGGTAAATGTGAATTTATTTTATAAGTATCTTATATTTAGGGGTTTGTGTTGGTTTTTGTTGGGGAATAAACTACTGTGTTAAAGGAGCCTGTATCTGGAAATGAGATTGTTTTTTTGAAAGAAAAGGAAAGAAAATTGATTTTTGAGTAACAATTTTAAACAGTTAGGGCTTTTGCCATTACATAAATTCAGAATCAAATAAAAGAGAAATTTTTAAGATCATTGAATAGCCTATAAAGCATAAGAGTAATGAGGGAATAATATAAGGAGCTTTTGAAATTTTATTTCTTTAACTTATGAGTTTAGTAAAATGTTTAAAATAAGTATCTTTAGTAGCCGTTTTAAAAGCGTCTTTTAGAGTGTTATTTTAACTGAGATAAGTTGTTTATTGCCATTATCATTGGAATTAATACAACTAAAAAATTGTATTAAGCATAGTAATTGAATTAATTTCCTTATTTTATATAGTATTCAAAAAACCAACCAATTCCATTACCGCTTTTCCGCGATGTCCAATTTTATTTTTTAAATCTAAATCTATTTCAGCAAAGGTTTCGGTATAACCGTTAGGTTGAAAAATAGGGTCGTAACCAAAGCCTTTATCACCTCGTTTATTAGTCGTAATTTCACCTTCGCAAATGCCTGTAAATGTTTCCAGTTTGCCATTTAAATGCAAAGCAATAACCGTTTTAAACTGTGCGTTTCTAGTGTTCTTATCTTCGAGATTATTTAATAATAAATTCATATTATTGTTAGCATCTCGTTGAGGTCCTGCATAACGTGCAGAGAATACACCTGGTTCCCCGTTTAGGGCTTCAACTTCTAAGCCGGTATCATCTGCAAAGCAATCGTAGCCATAGTTTGTTTTTACATAGTCGGCTTTTTGTATAGCATTCCCTTCTATGGTCGGTTGGGTTTCTGGAATATCCTCTAAGCAATTAATATCCTTTAGGCTTAACAATTGTATATGTTTTGGGATTAAGCTTTGTACTTCTTTTAGTTTATTTAAATTATTTGTAGCGAATACGAGTTGCATGGTGTTGTATTTTAGAAAATCAAAAGTAACACTTTAAAACGTTTTCTTTTTTAGTAAAATTAATGCTAGAACAAAATGCTAAGTAAAATTTAAATAGAAGTATTGGTTTTATTTCATTATAGAAAGTATTATGCTAAACTTTTGAGTTGGGTATTAACTCAAAATAGCTATTAATTATATAATACTGGTTTGCAAAGCACTATTTCATAAAAAACCTAACCTTTAGTATAAAGAATATTATTTTAAGTTATAATTAATATAGGGATAGCTAATTACTACATAAGTGGGAGTACTTATTAATATCATTACCATTTTTTAAATAATAGGCGCTTATTAAATCATTTTTAATACTCTATTTTATGCAAATTTACTATCTTATGATTAAAAATATACGAAATAGAGTAGGATGAAGTACTAAATACTATTAATAATGATGTAGATAATAAAGTAGTAATATACTATCCCTGTTTTGAAAGCTACTTCAAGGGGTTTTTATTTCATATAACGAGTATCGCTTACGCTTACTATTTTCCATTTTGAATCTATTTTAATTAAAGTAAAAGCATTAGTTCCTGTATGCGATAATTTATTATTTCTGTAAAAATCATAAGGCACCCATGCCATTGCTAAATCTCCGTCTACAAATACTTTAGTGTTATAGATTTTTTCATCTAAATCATCCTTAGTAGTGTTTAGCCATTGTTTTATATTTTCGAGATTAACAGGAGGAGAATCTACAGTCTTTTTAGAGTTATTATTTTTATCTATAGTAATATTATAGCTAGAAGCGTGTTCATGCCACGATTTAATGGCTAAATCCCCATTACGTTCTCGCATCCCGTTATGGAATTGTATAATAGTATTTAGTACTTCGCTATGTAATATATCGTTACTGCTACTGGTTTTGTTTTTAGTATTTGAACAAGAACAAGAAAGGAGAGTTATTATAATACATAGTAGAGGGTGAGTTATTTGTTTCATTATAGTTATTTTAAAAATAATTGAGTATTAATACTTGCACTTCCCCAATTAAAATTAGGACCCGTTGGAGACCACATGTTAAAACGATATGTGTTTGAGGAATTACTATGCTGTTCTACATAGCCATTTAATGAAATGGTTATTGTAGTGTTTGTTGGACTAGATGGAAAGTATTTTAAATAAACGCATGAAATAGTTGTCATTCTAAAAATACTATTACCATTATCAGGAATTATAGTAGATTTTCGGGATCCTGATGGATCCTCAACACCGTCAATTAAAAAACGAATGCCACAGTAAGTAAAAATTGGATTAGAAGGAGATGAACTTACACCCAGTGGAACAGAATAATTAGTAATAATTAAGGCTTCTTTATTAGCTGGTATGGTAATGGTATTAGTTAAACCTAAATCTATATTATTTACTGTATTAATTCCAGATACAGTAGCATCTACGTTACTCATAGCAGTATCAAACTCTACTTTAAATAAGGTAAAGAAGGAAGACTGTGTAACATTACCATCTGAATTTGTTGTTAAAAAAGTAGAATTGGAGTTAGATGTTGGGATGTCTCTAACTCTCAATGTTCCATTAACGTCCAATGTCTCGGTGGGATTAGTTGTATTGATACCAACTTGAGCGAAAGATGCGTAGGTATGTGCCAACGTAATTAATGTGATCCAAAAAGATAAATAATATTCTTTTTTAATAATCATGCTATAGTATAAATCTCAGGTGAAATTGCATGATTTAATTATAGTTGAAGCTATTTTAGTAGTATACAAAAAGTAACAACTTAGTAGTTTTAAAGTTTCTGTTCTGTGTAAATTGTTGTTTTTAAGTGTTTTAAATGTTGTGGTTGTTTAGATTAATAGCTTAATAAAATACAAGAAGTATTTAGGTAAAACCTTAAAAATAGAAGTAATAATTATAATTCTTTTATAAAAAGAACTAAATCATCTTCCCTATTTAATTCCATTTTTTTTCTAATCCTGTAGCGATTCATTTTTACAGAGTTAAGAGATGTTTTTCTAATATCGGCGATTTCTTTACTACTTAAGCCAAGTCTAATGAGTTTACAAATTTCAATTTCTGATTTAGATAAATTTGGAAAACGATTAACTAGAGTCTTATAAAATAAATTATCAATTTTTTCAAAATCGCTAATTAATTTATCGTTTAAATTAGTATTAACTTTAGATTTATGTCTTGTTATAACAGATTTTATATCATTAAGAGAAACTTGGTCTTGTTTAGACACTTTAATTATTTCTTTAATTAATTCGTCTTCGAGCTCTAATACTGTTTTAAATTGATTTTTAATATTTTCAATATCTTTATTTCTATTTAACAAGAACTCTTTGTTTTTATCATTTTCATTGGTTACATGTGCGTAGTTATTAATTAATTTACGATACTTAGATTCTTTTTTGCGGTAGTAAAAGTAAACAATAGCAATACCCAATAAAATAATACCAATAAGAATTAATAGTTGTTGCTTTAGAGCATTATTCTTATATGTTTTTTGGGATAAAGAATTATTGAATTGTTCTTTTTTTATTTCTAAGAAATCTGAGGTAACTCTATTAGATTCAGTTTTATAATACCCAATTCCCTTAACTAAAAAATTAACATAGTCATTATAAGATAAAATGTTAAGGCTTGATAAATTATCTAGATTTAAAATGTCATCATAAAATTGTTTAATATCTGTTATCAAGTGTTCGTTTAATTTAATTATGTCTACAGCTTTAACTATGGCGTTAGTTTTTAATGCATTTTCTTTAAAGATTACATTATACTCATTTGTAGATTGATAGTTGTCTTTTAGTAGTCTATGAATATTTAAACGAATATTAATTAATTCAAAAGTGTCTGTTTGTTTTACTCTATAATTTAAAACACGCTTATAGTTTGTTATAGACTTTTTAGTGTTATTTTTTAATTTATTAAGGTGTCCAAAGTTTTCAATAACATTGTAGTAAAACCTTTTATGATGGAGTTTTAGAGTATCTAAGGAAGATAATGATCTTTTTAAGTAATCTTCTGCTATAGTATATTTTTTTTCTTGTAAAAGGAGTAGTGCGATATTGTTGCTCGATGAAGAATAAAATATTGGATCTTTTAGAGTTTGTGTACAATTAGTTGCTTTTTCATAATATGCTCTACCTTT
>NZ_JBSHNS010000275.1:0-307 GCF_053601635.1 Pontimicrobium sp. MEBiC01747 | reverse complement strand
TTCCATCGGTATCTGGGTCTGGGCCTGTTTCTAAGTGATCTGCTGTGGTGTTACTATCGCTGTCTGCTCCTGTGGCTGGGTAGCTGGCTGCTACGACTGTTCCGTTAGTATTGACTGCTGCTGGGTCGGTGCCATATTGTCCGCCATCGCCGCCATCGGCTGTGTTGTCTCCATAGTATTCGTTAGCGTCTGAGCAGCCATCGTCATCACTGTCACTGTCTAAGAAATCGGGTAGGTTTTCGCCTACGTTACCATCGGTATCGGTTGGGCTTGATACGCCTGTGCCTGCACTGCTTGGGATTCCTGT
>NZ_JBSHNS010000274.1:0-2870 GCF_053601635.1 Pontimicrobium sp. MEBiC01747 | reverse complement strand
CTAGACATGTTTACAAATTGATAAAAAAATAAAATTTACTTAAACTAAAAAAGCTTCAATAATTATTGAAGCTTTTTTAGTTTTTTAATTACAATAGAAATTAAGCTAATCTCTCAATTTTAGCTCCTATTGCTTGTAATCGTTCTACAATATGCTCATAACCTCTATCTATTTGTTCTATATTATGAATAGTTGATGTTCCTTTTGCAGATAATGCTGCTATTAGTAAAGAAATACCAGCTCTAATATCTGGAGAAACCATAGTTGTAGACTTTAATTGCGATTTAAAATCATGTCCCATTACTGTAGCTCTATGGGGATCGCAAAGAATAATTTTTGCTCCCATATCTATTAATTTATCTACAAAGAACAAACGGCTTTCAAACATTTTTTGGTGTACCAAAACCTCTCCTCTAGCTTGTGTAGCAACAACCAACACAATACTTAATAAATCTGGTGTAAACCCTGGCCATGGCGCATCTGCAATTGTTAGTATAGAACCATCTATGTAGTTTTGAATTTCATACCCTTCGTTATGTTCTGGGATATAAATATCGTCTCCTCTTTTTTCTAGAGTAATTCCTAGTTTAGCAAATACATTAGGTATTTGTCCTAAATCATCCCAACTAACATTTTTTATAGTCAACTCACTTTTAGTCATTGCTGCTAAACCAATCCAGCTACCAATTTCAATCATGTCTGGTAGCATTCTATGCTCTGTACCTGCTAAGTTATCAACACCTTCAATAGTTAAAAGATTTGAACCTACTCCAGAGATTTTAGCTCCCATTCTATTCAGCATCTTACATAGCTGCTGTAAATATGGTTCGCAAGCTGCATTATAAATAGTTGTTGTTCCTTTAGCTAAAACAGCAGCCATTACAATATTGGCAGTTCCAGTAACAGATGCTTCATCTAAAAGCATATCTGTACCTTTTAATTGTTCTGCTTCAACACCATAGAAATAGTCTTCTCTATTATATCTAAATTTAGCGCCTAAGTTTATAAATCCTTCAAAATGGGTATCTAATCGTCTACGACCAATTTTATCTCCTCCAGGTTTTGGTATGTATCCTTTACCAAACCTAGCTAATAAAGGTCCAACAATCATAATAGAACCCCTTAAGCCTCTACCTTCTTCTTTAAATTTTTCAGATTCTAAGTAACTAAGATTTATTTCATCTGCTTGAAAAGCATAAGATCCTTTATCTAGCTTATTTACTTTTACTCCTAAGTTTCCTAAAAGAATAATGAGTTTATTAATATCTATAATATCTGGGATATTATTTATTGTAACAACTTCTGGAGTTAATAATACTGCGCATAATATCTGCAATGCTTCATTTTTTGCGCCTTGAGGTTGGATATTTCCTTTTAACTTATGACCACCTTCAATTTTAAATGTTCCCATGTACTAGTCTAGTATCTTTTTTTGTTGCGATTGGAGTTATTGCTTTTTTTATGCTGTCCTTTTTTATTATTAGAATACTTTTTCTTAGCGTTACTACGTAATAGGCTTGAAGCGTCTCTAAGGGTTTCTGTAGAATCTTTTAAGTTAATTTTTCCATCAGATAGTTCATATAAATGATCAAAAATAACAGCATCTTCAACAGTATCCTTATTCCAATTAAGGAAACACTTTTTCATATGGTTAGCAATAGTATATGTTAAAGCTTCTTTTAACTCCCCTTCTTCCCATGTTATAGCAACATCTATCATGGTTTTAATATTATTTCCATAGAAACGATATTTTGGGAAATTCTGAGGATACTTTAACTCTTCTGGGCGTTCTTCTAAAGCCTCTTTAGAAGGTTTTCCGTAAGGCGAGTCTGCATCTAATTCAAAATTAGACATTATAAATAATTGATCCCAAAGCTTATGTTGAAAATCTGGAACATCACGTAAATGAGGCTGTAAATTTCCCATTACCGCTATAATAGCTTTAGCAACTTTATTGCGTTCTTCTTTTGTTTCTCGGGTTTTAGCAAAATTCACCATTTTTTGAACATGTCTCCCATATTCAGGTATAATTAAATGCTCTCGCTCTGTGTTGTACTCTATATCGTATATCAAAATAAAATGTGTAGAATTAATAACTATTGCATTGAAGTATCTATGCAAGCGCAAAATACAAAAAAATGTTTACAGTTCCCGTTAAACTCTTATTATTAAATAAGAAACTATAAGTTTTTACTTTATTCTAATCAAAAAGAAAATTAAAGAGATATAACACCTTCAATTTTTTCTGCAACTTCTAGATATTTAGCAATTACCGCATCTGGGTTTTTCATCTTTACATTTATAGAAATACTAGTATACTTTCCATTACTAGACTGCTTTGTATTAATTACTGCTCCCATAGAATCGAATATTAACTCTACATTTTTCACCTTACTAGGAGTAGACAATACTATAAATTTATATAAATATTCCGAAGGCCAAGACGCAGTTTCTTGTAATTGCGTTCTTAACTTATCATAAAATGCTTTAGAATCTTGTTGCTTGCTCATGTACTTTAAAATAGACTGCAAATATACTATTTACTTTGTATTTTTTTTATAGCATTTAAATTCCGATTTTTACACTCTAAAATCTTTCCTAAAATTGAATACAAAAAAAATAGTAATAACTGGAGGTCCAGGAACAGGAAAATCCTCTATAATCAACGAATTAATTAAAAGAGGTTATACCTGTTTTGAAGAAGTATCAAGGCAAATTACTTTAGAGGCGCGTAAAGATGGTATTGAACAATTATTTTTAACTAAACCATTATTGTTTAGTGAGCTATTATTAAAAAGTAGACAACAACAATTTATAGATGCCAATAAAAATAATAGCGAATTTGTATTTTTAGATCGCGGTATTCCAGA
>NZ_JBSHNS010000273.1:0-2707 GCF_053601635.1 Pontimicrobium sp. MEBiC01747 | reverse complement strand
AAAAATATACACCCCAAAACTATTATAGTTTTGGGGTGTTATTATGTAATAGTAATTACAAATTACTTTTTCTCTGCAGTAATCTCTGCTATTTTGCAAATGACCTCGGTAGCTTTAATCATACTTTCTACAGGAACATATTCGTAACGTCCATGGAAATTATGGCCTCCAGCAAAAATATTTGGGCATGGTAAGCCCATATAACTTAATTGAGATCCATCTGTTCCACCACGAATAGGTTTTATAAGTGGTTTAATGTTTAATTGTTTCATAGCTTCTTCCGCTATATCTACAATATGCATTACAGGCTCCACTTTTTCTTTCATGTTAAAGTATTGGTCTGTAATTTCTATTTCTATAACTTCTCTTCCGTATTGCGAATTTAATTCGTTTGTTAGTTTTTGCATCACCTCTTTACGGGCTTCAAAATGTCCACGATCGTGATCACGAATAATATACTGTAATACGGTATCTTCTACTTCTCCATTAATAGAATATAAATGGAAAAAGCCTTCATAACCTTCAGTATGTTCAGGGGTTTCCATGCGCGGTAAAGAGTTTATAAACTCTGTAGCAATGTACATAGAGTTTACCATTTTACCTTTAGCATAACCAGGGTGTACTATTTTACCCTTTATTCTAACTTTAGCACCTGCAGCATTAAAATTCTCATATTCTAATTCTCCAATTTGGCTACCATCCATTGTATAAGCCCAATCTGCACCAAATTTTTCTACATCAAATTTATGAGCACCACGGCCAATTTCTTCATCTGGTGTAAAGCCTACTTTTATAGTACCATGTTTAATATCTGGATTATTAATAAGGTGTTCCATGGCTGAAATAATTTCGCAAATACCAGCTTTATCATCTGCACCTAAAAGTGTTGTACCATCTGTGGTGATTAAAGTTTGGCCTTTATATTGTAATAAATCCTCAAAATAATCTGGAGACAGTATAATGTTTTCAGCCTCATTTAAAATAATGTCTTTTCCGTCATAATTATCTATAATTTGCGGATTTACATTTGCACCAGTAAAATCTGGAGTGGTATCAAAATGAGATACAAAACCTATAGTTGGTACTTGATGCTCTACATTACTTGGTAGCGTTGCCATAATGTATGCATTCTCGTCTATAGTAACATCGCTCATGCCGATAGCTTTTAATTCCTCTACTAGAGCATTAGCTAAGTCCCATTGTTTTGCTGTACTAGGTGTGGTATCACTTTCTGGGTCCGATTCTGTATCTATTATAACATAGCTTACAAAACGTTTTATTATATCATCTTTAGAAATCATTTAAATATCGTTTAATTTGGTGTTTGTTCAACCTGTAAAAGTCGAAATATGGGTATAAAGTTACAATTTATAACTTTTTTGTCTTTTAGAATTGCTCAATTTTTTATTTAGAAGTACTTTTGCGCAAACATAATTCAATGTATAAAGCATTATTACGACCATTATTTTTTCTTTTTGATCCTGAAAAGATCCATCACTTCACATTTTCCTTAATAAAAACGACTTCTAAATTACCAGGAGTACCAGCTTTATTTAGAAGTTTATATGTGGTTAACGATAAACGCTTAGAACGTAAATTATTTGGGTTAACTTTTAAAAACCCTGTAGGGCTAGCTGCCGGATTCGATAAAAATGCAGTATTATATAACGAATTAGCAAACTTTGGTTTTGGTTTTATAGAAATAGGAACAGTAACACCAAAGGGGCAAGCAGGAAACCCTAAAAAGCGTTTGTTTAGACTTCAAGACGATAAAGGGATTATTAACCGAATGGGCTTTAATAATGAAGGTCTAGAAGCAGCAGTTAAGCAATTAAAACAAAATAAAGGGAGACTTATTATAGGAGGAAATATTGGTAAAAACACCCAAACAAAACCAGAAGATTATACCAAGGACTATTTAGAGTGTTTTAATGTATTACACCCTTACGTAGATTATTTTGTGCTAAATGTAAGTTGCCCAAATGTAGGTAGCCATGCTAAATTAAATGATAAAGACTATTTATTAGAGCTTATTGGTGCTGTGCAAAAGGCAAATACTACATTTGAGACCCAAAAACCAATACTTTTAAAAATAGCTCCAGATTTAAATAACATCCAGTTAGATGAAATTATTGAATTAATTTCTGAAACTAATTTAGATGGCGTAATTGCTAGTAATACTTCTACCGATAGAACAGGCTTAAAAGCTAGCGATGCCCGTTTAAAAGAAATAGGAAACGGTGGTTTAAGCGGACAACCAGTAAAAGATAAATCAACACGTGTTATTAAATACTTAGCCGATAAAAGTAATAAAGCATTTCCTATTATAGGAGTAGGAGGCATACACTCTGCTAAAGATGCTTTAGATAAAATAGAAGCGGGTGCAGATTTAGTTCAAATTTATACAGGATTTATTTACGAAGGCCCTTCATTAATAAAATCTATAAATAAGGCGTTACTCAATAATTAATTTTTGAGTAGTAGTTTCTCCATTTTTAGTATTTAGTTTTACGAGGTAAATGCCTTTATTTAGCGACAAGTTAATTTTTACTGTAACTCTATTACCATCTAGTAAAACCGTTTTAACTAAACTACCTAGAATGTTATAAATTTTAACATTTTTTAAATGCTTTACAGAGTTACCGCTAATAGTAATAGGTCCTTTTGAAGGATTTGGAGCTATTTTAAAATCGACTTCTTGTGCCTT
>NZ_JBSHNS010000272.1:0-2069 GCF_053601635.1 Pontimicrobium sp. MEBiC01747 | reverse complement strand
CACATTAGGTCTGTAAAAAGACTAACTAATAGGTTATATAAGAACTGTAAACGTTTAGAGCAATCTAATAGTGATGGAGTAGATTTTTTACCTATTTTAAGAAAAGAGCTTAATAAGTTTAAAAAACTACAACATACATGGACTTTAAAGTTTTAAATAGTGATTAAAACTTTATTTATTTTTAATGTTAATTCAAATATAAAAAGGGCTTTCAAATTAATGAAAGCCCTTTTATTATTTATAGATTAATTTATCTAATAATCTTATTTTCTTTTAACTACAATTCTTTTTGTAGCAGATACATTTTGAGAAGACACTTTTAAAATGTATACACCTTCATTTAAGCTGCTTACATTTACTTTTTGTTCTTCTACTGGAGAGTTTAATGTTTCATTAATAACTCTTCTTCCTAACATATCATATAATTCAATATCTGCTCCTGCTTTTAAAAGATTACTTGTAGATTGAATTGTAATTTCGTTATCTGCTGGATTTGGATAAATAGCAAATACTTTATCTGCATCAAACTCTTCAACACTTAGTACATTTGTATTAAATTCTCCTTCTATAGTATCTAAATAAGCATCAGATCTATTTGTTTGACCCTCTGTAAGCATAAACATACATGCATCGTTTACATAATCCATAAAGTTCATTGTCAATGACGTATTTCCACACATAGAAACACCTCCTACAGCTGGACAGCCATAACTTGGTCCACTAATGTTAGGTGTATCTGCTACACTATCATCAGAACCACATCCTCCATTACCCCATGTGTGATCTAGGTTTAAAAAATGTCCTAGCTCGTGAGTTAATGTTCTCCCTAAATTATATGGTGCTCCAGGTACAACTCCTGGGCAACCTGCTCCAGAACCAAATGCAGACGTTGTCATTACAACAGTTGCTCCTGCTGCTGGACTACCTCCTAATGGAGAGTATCCTAAAATACCACCTCCAAGGTTTCTTACAACAAAGTTCATATAACCAGCCCAACTTGCATCGTTATCTGCAGGAGCTGCTCCTCCTCCAAAATTATATCCAATAGTTACTGCTGGCTCACCTTCTACTAAATCTGGATCTGTTCCAGCTGGGTGATTTTGTGTTGCTAATGTAAATTGCACATCTAAAGCTCCTGTATTAACGCCTGGGTAAAAAGCACTTGCTGCTGCCCATTGGTTTATATCTGCATTAGTTCCTCCAAAATCATTATTTAGTATGTCTATTTGACTTTGTGCCAAGGCTACTAAACAAGCTCTGTCTGCTTCACTTCCTGATTCGTAGTGGACAGCTACGGGAATAAATAAAGTGGCCATTGCACTTCTATTACTTACACCTGAGGCTCTTAATTCTAAGTTTTCTTTAAACTTAGCTTGGCGTGCTTCATATTGAGCTCTAAATTCAGGATTTTGTAATCGTTCTTGCATGTAAGCATCTGTACCACATGTACGTTGTTGCTGTGCAAAACTAACTAATCCTATAGAAAGGAAAGCTAATAAAAAAGTAGTTTTCAAATTCATATTCAATGATTTTTAATAGTTTATATTTTATTATAATAAAAACAGCTAATATATGGTTTACCCTACTATTAAGAAATAAAAAAATCCAAAATATACTATTTTGGATTTTTATTCCTATGTTATAAATGGCTTACATATTTCGTCTATACTGTCCTCCTACCTCAAATAATGCTGAAGTAATTTCTCCTAAAGAACAAACTTTACATACATCCATTAACGCTTCAAAAATATTCTCATTATTTATAGCTTTATGCTGTAATTCTTTGAGTAGCTCTCTCGTGTCGTTAGCTTTATGTAAATTCTCTAATGTTTTTATTTGGAATAACTTTTCTTCTTCTGTAGCTCGAATCACTTCTTTAGGTACTACTGTTGGCGAGCCTTTACTACTTAAAAATGTATTGACGCCTACTATAGGGAAATCGCCATTGTGTTTTAACGTTTCATAATACAGGCTTTCTTCTTGTATTTTAGAGCGTTGATACATCGTTTCCATAGCTCCTAAAACACCTCCTCGTTCTGTAATACGATCAAATTCCATTAACACTGCTT
>NZ_JBSHNS010000271.1:0-1351 GCF_053601635.1 Pontimicrobium sp. MEBiC01747 | reverse complement strand
CAATTAAAGTTTAAAACAATGAAAAAATATATAAGTTACACAGGAATATTAGTTGTTGGTTTATTATTGGGTTGGTTATTATTTGGAAATTCATCACAAAAGGAGGCAACGCATAAACATGATGAAGTTGCAGAAACCAATAAAATGTGGACCTGCTCCATGCATCCACAAATTATGCAACCAGAACCAGGCGATTGTCCTATATGCGGAATGGATTTAATTCCTGCAGAAGCAGATGCAGAAGGATTGGCAGTAAACCAATTTAAACTCACTGAAAATGCTATGGCTCTTGCAAACATTCAAACAACAATTGTTGGCAAAGGAACAATTGGAGACAATAATATAAAGTTGTCAGGGAAGATAGTAGAAAACGAAGAAGCAAATGCCGTACAAGTTAGTTACTTTTCTGGCAGAATAGAACACTTAAATGTTAGTTTTACTGGAGAAGAGGTTAAAAAAGGCCAACTGTTAGCAACCATATACTCGCCAGAGTTATACGCAGCACAGCAAGAATTAATAACAGCAGCCTCTTTTAAAGAATCGCAACCAGCACTATACAAAGCAGTCCGTAATAAACTGAAACTATGGAAGCTTTCTGAGAAACAAATCAATCAAATTGAAAAGACCGGAAAAATAAAAGAAAATTTTCCAGTATATGCAACCGTTGCTGGCACAGTTACAGAGAAGCTAGTTGAACAAGGGCAAGCTGTAAAACAAGGACAGCCTTTACTTAAAATAGCAAATTTAAATACGGTTTGGGCAAATTTCGATGTCTATGAAAATAAGATTGATGTGTTTAAAAAAGGTCAAGAAGTTGTTGTAACAACCAATACTTATTCCAATAAAGTATTTAATGGCAAAGTAGATTTTATAGACCCTGTTTTAAATACCAAAACTAGAACAGTAACCTTACGTGTGGTACTCAATAATAAAAATAATGTTTTTAAACCAGGCATGTTTGTTACTGCAAAAGTAAATGGTGTAGAAAATAAAAATAAACAAACTGTTACAGTTCCTGCTTCAGCTGTTTTATGGACAGGTGAACGCTCTGTGGTGTATGTAAAAACAAACCCAAGCCAGCCTATTTTTGAAATGCGTGAAATTACTTTAGGGAATCAAATAGGTAATAAATATGAAGTTTTAGAAGGCTTGTTTAGTGGAAACGAAATTGTAACTAACGGCACATTTACTGTAGATGCCGCAGCACAATTACAAGGTAAAAAATCTATGATGAATAAAGGAGGCGGTAAAACCATGACGGGGCATGAAGGTCATTTGGGAATGGGTAACAGTACATCTAAAAACGCAAGAAATGAAGTTAATATTAATAAGCGTTTGGAAGTGTCTGAGC
>NZ_JBSHNS010000270.1:0-5504 GCF_053601635.1 Pontimicrobium sp. MEBiC01747 | reverse complement strand
GGCACGTATTTAGCAACATTATATCCTTTTTCAGCTAGATTAAAACTTATATGGTCACTCATTCCATAAAGTTGACCAAACCATACGCGATTGTCTCCTTTATCTATTTTTAACTGCTCCATAATATCCATTGCTAAATATGTACTCTCTTCATTATGCGTTCCTACAAAAATAGAAATTTCATTAAGGTTGTTTAAAATATAAACTAAACAATCGTTAAAACTATCATCTGTTGTTGCTTTATCTTTACATATTGGAGATTTGTATCCTTTTTCTTCAGCACGTTCTCGCTCTTTTTCCATGTAGGCGCCTCTTACTATTTTAAACCCTAGCGTAAAACCTCCTTTTTTAGCGCGCTCGTGAGATGCTTTTAAAAATTCTAACCTATCCCATCTGTAAGTTTGTAATGTATTGTAAACAATTGGTTTTTCTTTATTATAAATTGCCATCATGTCTTCTACTAACTCATCTGCAGCATCTTGCATCCAGCTCTCTTCACCATCAATTAAAACTTCAACATCTTTCTCACTAGCTAACTTACAAATAGCATTAAATCTAGACACTATACGCGCCCACTCCTGCTCTTCCTCTTCTGTAAAAGCTTTCCCTTCTCCTTTCTTTTGAAATAAATAAAAACGCCCTAATCCCGTTGGTTTAAAAACAACTATAGGCATAGCATCTTTTTCGTCAGAAAATCCTACGATTTTTAATATTTTTTCGGTTGCCTCATCAAACTGTTCTTCTGTTTCCTTGCCTTCTACCGAGTAATCTAAAACAGAACATACGCGTTTAGAATACATTTTATCAATTACGGTTAAACAATCATCTTCATTTACTCCTCCGCAAAAATGATCGAATACTGTAGCTCTAATTAAACCTTCGACAGGTAATTTGGCCTTTAACGCAAAATTTGTGGCGGCAGTACCTATTTTTACTAAAGGCTGACTTGCTATCATTTTAAATAAAAAATAAGCTCGTTCTAATTCAGAATCGCTTTTCAACGAGAAAGCAACTTCTGTGTTATCAAAGATTTTTTCTTGACTCATCGTTTTTTATGAAAATATATTTGTACAAATATAATTATACTAACATATAATTATACAAAAATCACTTATTTTCGCATACTATATTTTAGATATTTTTAGATGACTTCTATTACAACTCAAGATTACACTATATACTTAAATGAAGCTTGCTATCCTGCTTTAAACAACCTTTTAAAGACGAAAAATTATTCTAAAATTTTTCTTTTAGTAGACACAAATACTCATAAAGAATGTTTACCAAGTTTTTTGGCTCGTTTAGAAACTAATACGCTTATTGAAATTATTGAAATTGAAGCTGGCGAAATTAATAAAACAATAGATACTTGTTCTGGAGTATGGAACGCCTTATCTGAACTAGATGGAGACCGTAAAAGCCTGATGATAAATCTAGGCGGTGGAGTGGTTACAGATTTAGGAGGGTTTGTTGCTTCTACTTTTAAAAGAGGTATCGATTTTGTTAATGTACCAACATCTTTACTTGCAATGGTAGATGCTTCTATTGGTGGTAAAACTGGGGTTGACCTAGGGAGCTTAAAAAATCAGATAGGTGTTATTAACACCTCAAAGATGGTATTGGTAGATACGTCTTTTTTAACCACGCTTCCACAGCTAGAAATGCGCTCTGGTTTAGCAGAAATGCTAAAACACGGCTTAATTTATAACAAACTGTATTGGAATAAATTAAAAAACTTATCTAAACTATCACTTAAAGATTTAGACGACTTAATTTTTGAATCTATTTTAATCAAAAAAGACATTGTAGAACAAGATCCTAACGAAGAAAATTTACGTAAAACATTAAATTACGGACACACATTGGGGCATGCTATAGAGTCTCATTTTTTGAGTCATCCTGAACGCCAAACACTTTTACATGGTGAAGCTGTTGCTATAGGAATGGTTTTAGCGACTTATTTATCTACCAAACTCCTTGATTTCCCCGCTATTGATAACAACGACATAAAACAAACCATTAAGTCTATATACGGCCATGTAGACATTAAACCTGATGATTACAGCCCTATTATTGAACTTTTAAAGTATGACAAAAAAAATGAACATGGTAATATTAATTTTGTACTACTTGAAGCTATAAGTAAAACAAAAATTAATTGTATTGTAAATAATGACTTAATAATAGAGGCGTTTAATTTTTATAATTCATAAATTATTTTTTAACAAAAAAATTGTAACTTTATAATAATCCTTAGATAAAGGAACTCCACATAAGTAATTATGAACTTAAAAGTATAGTTGTTATGAAAAGAGTTATAGTAGATTATAAAAAATTAACACCAGAAGTTTTAAATTTATTAACTGAAAAGTATCCAGACGGCTACGGAGACAAGGATATTATAACCTTCGATGATCATAAAAATCAAACAATAGAAGCTGTAGAAGTAAAAACAGAGGACACCATTTACTTAGTAAAAGTAAGTAGTAAATTACACTATACCATGACTAATTT
This sequence comes from Pontimicrobium sp. MEBiC01747, assembly GCF_053601635.1. NCBI lineage: Bacteria > Pseudomonadati > Bacteroidota > Flavobacteriia > Flavobacteriales > Flavobacteriaceae > Pontimicrobium > Pontimicrobium sp. MEBiC01747. The sequence goes on along the minus strand of NZ_JBSHNS010000270.1, from coordinate 2,990 downwards.
TGATACAAATGATGTTTTAGAGCTAAATAATGATGGCCATGTTGTAATAAACTTTGATAACAATGATTAAAGCTACTACAAATAACGTGCTTTAATTACATTACCATGATGTTTCTCGTGCCCTATAATCAAGAATCCTAATGCTCTTACAGAAACCTCTCCTCCTCCTGCAACACCTTTATTAAGCATCATATCGTTATCAAAACTACTAAACAGCGCTATAGTAGATAGCCTTACAAGTCTATACTCTTCTAATAAAGAAGTTATACTTCTACCATTTGCTTTACTGGCTTCTGCATAATGGTTTTCTTCAAAACCACTCAAGACTGTTTTATCATATCTAGCAAAACGCATAGCACGGTAACAAAAAACGCGCTCTGAATCTATTAAGTGGTTTATAATCTCCTTTATAGTCCACTTTCCTTCAGCATAGCTATATTCTAGCTTATCTCCCCCTATCGCCTCATAAAATGCAATCATAGTGTCCATACCCTGCTGTAATCCTTCAATTAAATCTACAGCTCCTGCTTGCTGTATATAGCTATTAAAGTATGGTATATATTCATCTTTTTGTAATTGAGTCGCATTCATAAAGTAAAGGGTTAGATTAAAAATTAAATGTAACAAAAAAAACCTTTCGAAATCTCGAAAGGTTTTATAATATACTGTTAAAACTAAATTATAGTTCTCTAAAAATATCGTGCATTAAGCGTTTCTTATCATTAATGCTTTCTTCTAAAGAAATCATTGTTTCGGTTCTATACACGCCTTCGATATCATCTAACATAAAAATTACATCTTTTGCATGTTCTGTATTACGCGCTCTAATTTTACAGAAAATATTAAACTTCCCTGTAGTAACATGTGCAACAGTTACAAATGGTATTTCGTTAATTCGCTCTAAAACAAAGGTTGTTTGCGATGTATTTTGAAGAAATACTCCTACGTATGCTATAAAAGAGTATCCTAATTTTCTGTAATCTAATGTTAACGAAGACCCTTTTATAATACCTGCATCTTCCATTTTCTTAACTCTTACATGCACAGTCCCTGCAGAAATCAATAATTTTTTAGCAATGTCTGTAAAAGGCACCCTTGTATTATCTATCAGCATATCAAGAATTTGATGATCAATTTCGTCTAATTTAAATTTTGCCATTTTTGTTTTTTATTAAATATAAAGCAAAAATACCACAATATTACTGAATAATAAATATTAAATTTTAAGATTTTAAGATTTTTAATGATAATTTTACATTGTTAACTTTTACGAAATCGATTTCGCTACCCAGTTTCAACGCTTCATTTTCTTCACCTAAAACCATAGTACCATAAGCCTCAATGGTTTTGTGTGCGTGATAGTCTTTTAAGGGCTCCATTTTTACTATTCTTGGAACAAAATCTAGAGTATTTCCATCTAATTTCTCTTCATATTGCACAGCTATATCTTTCATTTCATTATTTACTAGTGCATTCCTAATAATAATATCGTAGTAGTATTTTTTATTTTCTGGTATGCGTAAATAATCTTTATAATCATCAACATCTACTTCATCGTTAATTATCGTATTTAAAGCCGTTATAAGTGATTGATAGATAAACTCACGCACTACTTCCCTATCGTAATCATTAGCGTAATGGCCAGCTTCAAATAAAACGGTAGGCGTATTTAGTGTTTGAAATGTATCACCGACACAATTTATATTAAAAGCGTCATCGTACGTCCCTACCTGCCCAGGTATTTGTAATTGTAATACAGTATTCATCTTTACAACTACAGACATCGCTTTTTTACGTGTTTCTGTAACACTACAAGCTTCATCTTGAGCTGGAGATAAAAAGGATACTGTAGCAGATTTATCTGTATTACCTACATTAAAAATAGTGCGTTGCCCATGTAAATTAAAACAATAATGAGGCTTAAAGTTTTCAAAACAGTCTTTTAGAACTTTGCTTTCTGGTTGAGATTGCTTTTGAGCGTCTCTATTTAAATCAACTGTATTTGCATTTAAGCGCGTATACATTTTTGCTCCATCTGGATTTAATATGGGGATTATTTTAACCGTACAAGACTTTAAAAGCTGTTTAGAAAATTTATTTTCTACCTTAATTGTGTTTAATAAATCGAAAATAGCCTTGGTTGTTGTAGATTCATTACCGTGCATTTGAGACCACATTAATATTTTTTTTGGTCCATTACCTAGAGTAATACTATGAATATTTTCGCCTAAAACAGATTGTCCTATCTCATCAATTTTAAAAAAAGTAACATGTTTTTCTAATAGCGGTTTAATATGTTCCGTGTTTATATAGCGCCCAAAAAGCAGTTGCTCTTTATGCTTTTTATAATAGTTTTTTAAAGTATCTAAAGTCATCTAAGTAATATATGGTAGACAAATGTAAACATTAATAAATTTACAGTTGTAAACACGCTATTTTACATTTGTAAACATTGAAATTTAACTTAGATGTTTACGTATGTATACACTTTAGTTTTTAACAGAAACCTAAAGTCTTTAAGCATTGAAGAATATTCAATAAAAATTATTTAAAAATCATATTTTATTATTAATCAGTAATTTAAATACTATTACTTGAAGTATAAATACAATATAAAATCTATTATTTTAAGAATTAAAGCTTATTGTTTTGATAGTATACATATAAATGTTACATTTGTAAACATCAATATTAACCACTAACTGTTTACAATTGTAACAACATGTTAAACAACGAAGAGTTTACAAAAAGACTTAAAAAAATCATTGACTATTATGGTGAAAGTGCCTCTTCTTTTGCCGAAAAAATTGGAGTGCAACGTTCTAGTATTTCGCACATACTTTCTGGTAGAAATAAGCCTAGTTTAGAATTCGTTTTAAAAGTACTTTCTGCTTTTCCTGAAGTAGAATTATATTGGTTAATGAATGGAAAGGGAAAATTTCCAGTTGAGAAAAATGTTGAAGCAAAAATTGAAAGACAACCTACTCTTC